>JBNKYI010000037.1:0-12239 GCA_050300815.1 Fibrobacterales bacterium | reverse complement strand
CTAATAAAACCTACCCACTGCACGTTTCCGTAAGCAAAGGTACTCGATGAACCCAAGGCTCGAGAATAAATAAATTGCTTTGTACTCAACTTTATTCCATTGCGCGGAGCGTTGTGATGATCTCTAAAATCGACAGAAGTCAAAAGACCCATTCCTATATCCCTTGAGCCTCGATCGCCCCGTAGAGAATAAAGAGAGTCAACGGCATTGGAATTCTTCCAACGTATGGTTTCAGCACCGGCGTCAATTTGCGCGCCCAGACCCCAAAAATTCCAAAAATAATGTTCGTATAAACTTGAAAACTGAAAGCCCTTCGAGGTGAGATTCTGCAAATTTTCTGTTCGCGTATCATTGCCAAAGCCATAGAAGTAAGTTGGCCAATAGGTAAAAGTAAAGTTGAGATTTAGACGATCTACATCTGTGAAATACAAATCGGGAAACAGATCGATCTGCCATTGGTTGCGAAAACTCGCAAGCACCGAAAAACCAATATTAGAAACTCGTTTGTCGTTAGGTTGAGACGGGAAAAAATACATGAGCAACCCACCCACTTGCGGCCCTGTCTCTGCCGAACTCGAAAGAGCCGGAAGGCCGCGGAATTTACCTGTGAGAGAAAATGCTCCTGGCGCAAAAAAGAAAAATCCTGCAAATAAAACCGATGTCCATTTTTTCATCTTAATGCCTCTGACTCCATTCCGAAATCTCTTATTTACTTAATAACGTTGAAATGCAAAAAAAAGAGGCGACCTCATTTTTTTTAAGATCGCCTCAAAAACACAAAATCCCTATGGATTATTCCACCTCTTGAATTTCGATCCCTAAGATCAATATAGGTTCGAGTGGAGCGTCATTGCGGTTGGTGTCTACAGAAGCAATTTTATCTAAAACTTTTTCGCCCTCAAACATTTGACCAAAAACCGTATACCCTTCTGCGGGGCCGCCTTTAGCGGGATGATCTAAGAAGTGTGCAGGCTGATGCACAATAAAAAACTGCGAACCAATGCTTTTGGGAGCCGATGTTTTTGCATAACTTAAGGCGCCGCGAATGTGCGTTAATTCGGGATGATACTCGTCGCCAATCGTTGTACCAGGGCCCTTATAAGAATGTCCTCCCGTACCATTGTGATTGGTAAAGTCACCTCCCTGAATCATGAATCCAGCGATAATTCGATGAAAAGGAACACCTTCGTAATTGCCTTCTTTCGACAATTCAACAAAGTTTTTTACACCCTCAGAAATTTCATGGGGAAACAGCTTAAACTTCATGACCCCTTCAGAGGTATTCATAATGGCGATAGTGTCTCCACTCACCGGCAGTTTTGTTTGCATAATCGCACTTTCAATTAATTCAATTCAGGGCAAAAATAACTTTTTTGTCTTCTCTTCAGGAAAAATCGCCGATTGACTTTGTTTTTCGTGAGTGTTAGAATGCCTTAACCACAACTTAAGGAGAATTCATTTCATGAACATAAGTCAATCTCTATGGCGTGCATCTTGCGGACTACTCATCATGTCGGCAATAACGCAAGCCGAATTAAACTGGTATGGATACATGTCGTTGTATTACGAGAACGTGGGAGAACTTCCCGACGGCAGCAACGACCCTGGCGAATTTGATTACGCCAATTTAAATCTAATGATGCAAGGCAACGTCAGCGACGAAGTTAAAGTCTATGTAAATCTCAAAGGCACCAGCGATATTACCGTGCAAAATTACTGGGGAGAATACATGTTCAACGACATGGCTAAGGTTCGGATCGGTAAAATTTATCGCCCCTTTGGCCAATACAACGAGCTGCTCGATGCTATTCCCAGCTATTTGGGAATGGAACCTCCCGAACTTTTTGACAAAGACCACTTGATGCTCCCTCGAACGGGAAAGATCATGCTGCACGGTAACATCGGTGTAGGCAGTGACAATTTGCGATACGCATATATGCTGGATTCTGACGAAAAGATGAAATCGGGTAATGGGGACGAAATTTCTTTAAGCCATTCTCTAGATCTCAACTACACTCTAATGGACATGATGACTATCGGAACCTCTGCCTTTTTTGCGAATGAGGTTAATGGATCGAACACCGCAGTTGGAGACGGCTCACCCCGAACCGGTGTATTGCCTTGGATGAGCGAAGACAAATATGGCGTCTTTGGAGGTTATATGAAACTCAAATGGCAAGGACTCACCGTGAAGGCCGCTTATTGGCAGGCCAAGCACTCTGCTAAAAGAGATCCCACGGCGGTCATGGCTGTTTATGATGGCACCTCTCTCAACGAACATCAATTAAATAACTTCTTTGACGGAGCCACTCCAGACTTGGCCAACGTTGTCACCAAGGCCGAGTTTGATGTTAAGACCTATTACATTCAACTGGGTTATACATTGCCTAAAGCTTTGACCCCAGGCCTATTTGAAGTCACTCCCTATCTCTTCTGGGATGTCTATGAAAACCCCGAGACGATCGCTGACAAAGATTTTGGGGGAGACAATGAAGCCGGGGTTGCCGATGACGGTGTATTTGCCAAACCCACCTTTGGCATAGCCATCAAACCAGTTCCTCAAATAGCTATTAAAATTGACGGCAGCGCTCACCTTTACAAAGAAAATGGGAAAGACGTGAGCTACAACGAAATTCGCGCCGACATCTCATACTTTTTCAATTAGGAGTTAATCATGAAAACAATTACAAAAGCATGGATTATTGTGGCCTGTTTAACTCTGATTTCATGGGCAGGCAAACCGATCATTATCGTTAACAAAAGCAACCCTGTTGATGAAATATCAGTGAATGAATTGAAAAAAATTTATTTGGGACTGCAAACCAAATGGAGCTCGGGCACCAAAGCCTATCCCGCCGACCAAAGTGTCGATGGAGGGATAGGCGCCGATTTCATTAAGCATACACTCGAAGTTGCCGTCGACTACTATCAAGGCGCTTGGATGGAAAAAATGCTTTCTGGTGCAGGAACGCCGCCAGAAAACTTTAACTCTGACCAAGAAGTTGTTGATTTTGTTTCGAGTAAACCAGGAGCTGTTGGATATGTTCAAGTAGAACCCGACCTTACAAAAGTCAAAATCTTAAAAATAAAGTAACGTATTCCCGGCCTATTTGAATAGGCCGGGAATGATTTTGCAAATGAGAATGATATGAAATTTGGATTAAAAATTAAAATCTTGGCTCCCATTCTTTTATACCTGATGGCGAGTTCAGCCTTTGTCTCTTGGTATTTTCCCCGCGAAGAAAAAGTCATTCTCGAAAATAATTTCAAAGAAAAAATCATTAACCTAACCGAAAATACTGCTATTGGAGTCGGAATCGGAATGGGCACAGGTAAACTCACCATTCTTAAAGACATCTTTGAGTTGTTGAGAAAAGAAGAGCAACTCGCTTACGTAACCGTATATGGAAGCACCAAACGCAAGCTCGCAGGATTCATCACTGAAGGTAGCGACTCGCTTTCGTTAGAGTATTATCCCGATTCTCTTAACGAACCTTTCATTCACGGCAAAATGCTAAACTACAAGACCCCGATACGCTTTGGCGAAAGAGAACTAGGGTTCATTTCAATAGGGCTAAAAACCGACTTGCTCGCCTCTCAACTCGCTGAAATTAAAGAAACCTCATTTATATTCATTATTATTCAACTTATTTTTGGACTGATCTTTTCATTGATCCTTTCATCGTGGATCACCAACAACACTCGAAAAATTCTGCGTGGGCTTCAAGGAATTGAAAAAGGAGATCTCACTCAAGAAGTCAAGGTAAACGCTAATCAAAAAGATGAGTTTAATCTCTTGGCCCTTTCGATGAATACAACAAAAGATGCACTAAAAAATATTGTGAGAGGGGTCAAAGGCAATTCCATTCACCTCAAAGACAGTCTAAGCAAAACCACGACTTATTTAGAAGCACTCAGCGCAGAAGCAATGGCCATCAAGGGAGCATCTAACGAGATGAAAGCAGTGGTAAAAGAAACCACGCAAAAAGCAGTTAACAGTCGCAAGATGATGGAAGACATTACCGAGTCAAGTAATCAGCTCTCGCAGTCGATAAATTCATCGAGAGACTCAATGGAAGATATCACTTATCAATGTCGAAATGAGAGAGTCATTTCTCACAAGGCAACAGAAAATATGAACCATCTCAAAGAATTCATTGGCGAATTCGATCGTTCGGTGCAACAAGTCAATGAAATTTTGTCTGTTATTGATTCTTTTGCAAAACGAACAAATCTTTTATCATTAAACGCCTCGATTGAAGCCAGCGGAGCTGGAGAAGCAGGCAGAGGGTTTGCCGTCGTGGCAAAAGAAGTCAAAGATCTTTCTCGCCAAATCGGAGAGGCGGTTTATCGCATCACTCAATTCTTAGAAGAGATGGAAAAAGTCACTCGTCAAGCCATCAATTCAGTAAACGACACGTCAGAAATTATCAATCAATACTCTAAAATTTCTGAAGGGATTGAACAAGAAATCAATCAACAAAGAGACACTTTTAACGTGGTTTCTAACAGCCTTTTAGGCAATCATAAAAAACTGGAAAATGCCCGAGGACTTATTCAACAAATGCAAGATATCATTTCAACGGTTTCTCATCAAATGGAAGGCGTGGATCTTGCCATTGATCGAACCAATGACAATATTAAAGAAATCAAGCAAGACTCCTCTGAATTAGAAATTCAAAGTGAGACAATGGTTGAAAAATTGACTCAATTCAGAATCGAATAAAGAACCTCTGTAAATGAAAGCCAAAAGGTAAACCCACCGCTCTGCGGGAATTGCTAGATTTGGGCCATGACCGAATATCTAAGAAAACCCGAATGGTTGAAAATTAAAATTCCCGGTGGAGAGGGCTATTCTAAAATGAATAGAAACCTTCGCTACAACAGCCTCCATACCGTCTGTGAAGAAGCCAAATGCCCTAATTTGGGTGAGTGCTGGTCAAAGGGCGCCGCCACTATCATGATTCTCGGAGACACTTGCACTCGAGCTTGCGGATTTTGCAATGTCAAAACCGGACGCCCTGGAATTTATGATACCGATGAACCCCGAAGGGTCGTTGAATCAGTCAAAGAAATGCCCGACCTAAAATACCTCACAATCACTTCGGTCAACCGCGATGAACTTCAAGACCAAGGAACGCAAGTGTGGGCAGAAACAATCATCGGCATCCGCAAGGTTTTACCCCATCTAAAAATAGAAGTTCTCACCCCAGACTTCAGAGGAAACACCGATTTGCTCAACGTGGTTTTAGATGCTTCTCCCGATGTTTTCAATCACAATCTTGAAACCGTTTATCGCCTGCAAAAAAGTGTGCGCAAAATGGCCAACTGGCGCGATAGTCATACCGTTCTTTCGCATGCCAAAGCGCGAGGATTTACCACAAAGACAGGCTTGATGGTGGGCCTAGGTGAAGAAGACGATGAAGTCTACGACTTTATTGATAAAGCTGCAGACCTCGAGGTCGATATTTTAAGCATCGGCCAATACCTTCAACCCACAAAAAAACATCTACCCGTGCAGCGTTATGTCGAACCTAAAGTTTTCGCTAAATATCGAAATTACGCATTAGACAAAGGCATTTCTCGCTGTGAATCCGGGCCCCTAGTGCGCAGTAGCTACCACGCTGAAGAGCAATCCTCTGGGGTTGTGAAGTAAGAAAAAGCATTGGTGGCAAACAATTCACATTTTTCTTGGCTACTCTTCAAATTTTCAGTATGATCGCTGCATGTGGTGGCCATTCTCCAAAAAAAAGAACCCCAAAAAGACAACTCATTCTGTTGCCAAGGTTTCGCCTAGTCAGGCAAAATCTACTGAAACGGTTAGCGAAATAAAATCAAATTTCGAACGCAACTTTTTCAAAGAAGATACCGAGTTTGATTCATTAATAGATTCCGATTTCTCAGGTTCCATATGGGGCGAAAAGGTTCGCTGGCCCAGCGAAGAAGAATTCAGCGACATCACTGAACTGTGTAAAGATGACTTTCCCGAACCCAACAATAGCTTCGAAGTTTTTAAAGCGATTCACAATCCCGACGCCTCAGTCAAAGAGATCGCCGACGCCGTCACCAAAGATCCCGCCTTAGTTGCCGTCATGCTTAAAGAAGTCAACTCGGCTCGCTACGGATTTCACCACGAAATTAATGAAGTCACCCGGGCCATCGTCTTGCTCGGCTACAACGAAGTCAAAAGTATTGTTCTGCAAAACAGTTTGTCTAAAGTTTTTTCTCAAGACGAAGACGATCTTAAACGCCTGCGACACTGCCGTATCGTCTCGCTGATTGCTTTTCACTTGGCCTCAAATTATCCCGAATGCAACCCAAATGAAATCAGCACTCTGAGCCCCATCTCAGATACAACCTCGAACCCTATGGACTGAACCAATTGACTTTACAAAGTCTTTTAGGAGTCATCTTCTTTCATCAATGGAAATTACCCATTCAGTTTGGCCCTTGGTTAAAAGATTTTGCTGTTGGATCGACTCAAGCCGACCTCAGTGTCTCTATTCTAGGAGTCTCTAATTACCTAGCCAACCGAATGAAAGTCGAAGACGCGATGAAAGAATACGCTCTGGTTCCTGAATGGATAGAAAAACTGCAACTCAAGGGTAATCCTTCGAGCTGGTTCGACGAAAAGGCCCGTCACGAAATCAAGCGAGCCCTAAACGCTTTAAACGCACCATATTAACGATTGAGGATGCGCTCAATAGACTGATCGTAGAGACGCTCAATATCTTCATAACTTCGAATCGGAACATCGAGATCTCTGAGAACTCCGTCGTGCAAACTATACACCCAGCCGTGCAGAGTTAAGTCTTGCCCGTTGGCCCATGCGTTTCTGACGGTTGTGGTTCTCGCTAAATTGCGCACTTGTCTTACCACATTGATCTCAACCAAGCGGTCAAACTGCTCTTTGCGAGAAAATCGCTTAAGCGCCTCTTCGTAATAAAGATAAGTGTCTCGCGCCTGACCAAGCCAGTTATCAATCAATCCCAAACCCGGGTTTTCCATAGAGGCCTGAATCCCCCCGCATCCGTAATGGCCTGTAACGATAACATGCTCAACCTTCAAAACCTTAACCGCATAATCCACACAACTCAGGCAATTGATGTCTGAGCTCAAAACTTGGTTTCCTACATTGCGGTGAACAAACACCTGCCCAGGGTCTAAGCCAATGATTTCATTGGCGGGAACCCGGCTATCTGAGCAACCGATCCAAAGATAATTGGGGTTTTGCTGATCAGCGAGAGAAGAAAAAAAGCCGGGGTGCCTCTCTTCCATCGATCTCGCCCACTCTTTGTTTTTTTCTAATAATTCGATTAGGGATATACTCATAGCCTCAACGGTAAAAAGTGCACACTCCTTTTCCAACCAAAAAGCACCTCATCGACGAGATTCAGGTGTTTGAAGGGTTTATTTTCTAAACGGGCCCCTTATCACGGGGATAAAAAATCAAGGGCCAATTGGGTAATGACCGAGTAACTCACATTTTTTGTAAGAAACAAAAAGTAGACCGACCAAAGGTCATGACTCAATTGACCTCAATCCCTCAAAAAGCTCTTGGGCTTGGCCTGCGCCCCGCTCACATCGCTACCATTCTAAACGAATGGCCTCAACTCGACTTCTTCGAAATCATTTCTGAGAATTTTATGGGGAGCAAAGGGCCCCAACATCTCAATCTCGAAAAAATCAAAGCTCACTATCCCATCGTCTTACACGGGGTTGCTATGAATTTGGGATCAGCAGATCCCCTTGATTGGAATTACCTCAAAGACCTCAAGGCCCTCGCCGACTGGGTCGACGCGCCCTATGTCACCGATCATTTGTGTTGGACGGGAGTAGAAAACGTTCACCTGCACGATCTTTTGCCCCTTCCTCAAGACGAGAAGACGGCAAAGTATGTCGCAGAAAAAATACGCGTTGTGCAAGACTATTTAGAGAGGCCTTTCGGTATCGAAAACCTATCAAGTTATGCCGTTGTCGAGCCTAGCCCAATGAATGAGTGGGAATTTTATAATGAAGTCATAGATCGCTCTGGCTGCTTTGCTATGCTCGATATCAACAATGTTTATGTCTCGGCTTACAATCACCAATTCAATCCCAAAGACTACTTAGATGCAATCAACTGGCAACGGGTGCTTCAATGCCATATTGCAGGGCACGCCCAAGAAAAAAATGGCGTCATCATCGACACCCATGACCATCCGGTGGCCGATCCGGTGTGGAAACTGTATGAATATGCTTGGACGTTGAGTGGAGGTTTTAAAACGCTCCTTGAGTGGGACGCAAAGATCCCCCCCTTCAACGAGGTTTTAGCCGAACTCTTTAAAGCAAAAAATCATCAAATTGAGCCTGTTTTCATTGACGAAAAAATGGAGATCCTTTGAAATCTCTACTGGATATTCAGACACAACTTAAAGCGTGTTTTACGGCTAATCTCGATATTCAAAGCTCGGGCGCTTTTTCGAATGCAGATTATCTCAATGGATTAAACGATCGCGTGTTTTCAGCAAAATGCCCTATTCCCTTGCTGCAACAAAAGGTGAGTTACAATCAACAGTACTGGTATCGAATTTTCAATTTGTTTTACGAAAGATTTCCGGGCTTAGTTCAAAATTGGGAACTCGATACATTCTATCAGCATGTTCAACAATTCTATAACGAGTCTCCCCTCAAAGGATACTTACTCACCGAGTTGGGATACGGATTCGGAGAATTTCTCGCCAGTCGAGGTCTAACAACTCAGGCTCAAATCGCCCGCCTAGATGAAGTATATGTCAGAGCCAAACAAGGGTTTAATCTCGAAGACGTGAAAGAAAGCGGTTCTTCTGACATCAACGCACTTTGTTTAAAAGAAGAAGTCTTTCTCTATGCCGAAAATATCGACTGGGCCATACACAGAGAAGAATCGTTAGATAAAAAGAAAAAAATCGAAATTGTTTGTAAGAAAGCCTTTTGGGCTTTTACTAAAAGGAAAAATCAGATCATTCGAACAGAATTGAATGAATTGGCCTTTAAGACTTTAACTCTTCTCAAATCTCATGCCTGTTTAGCTCAAGGGCTTGAGGCCTGCGCAGAAGAATTTTCAGAAGAAGAATTTTTGACGCTCAGTAGCCATTTAAATGAATGGTTCTCGTTTTGGGCCGAAAAAAAATGGTTCAAATAAACATCGCAACAAACCCTAACCCTATGGAGGACATATGACTAAAAAATCATTGTTGCTTTCTCTCGCAGTAGCAGGACTTGCTACTGGATTAAGTGCCTGTGACTCTTCATCGTCAACATCCGCTTCTACCGAAGCGGGAGCTGTCACTGAAGCCGCTTTCAAAGAATCTTGCACAACCCAAGGGGGAATGCTGGAGTCTCTCGCAACTTGTCAGGGCACCAACAGCTGTGCAGGTGAATCATGGCATAATGGTGAAGTCAAAACTCACGACTGCTCTGGAATGTCTGAATGTAACGGATTCAACTGCTTGATCCCCGCAGACGCTTAATCTCAAGGACACCTCTAAAAATCACGTTATCAATGAAAAAATTTTGAATGAATGATTTTTTAGAGGCGCCCTCAATCTTTTACAAAAAAATCAGCCCGATTTTGTTTTGCAGTCGGGCTGATTTTTTAGGCATATGAAACATATGAAACATTTAAAAATTCTCTCTGCTCTGCTTTTTCTCGTCACCTCTTCTTTTGGTTTTAAATACCAATGGGGGTATTTGAGTCTAGGCAGTTATCTTGATTGGTTTGAAAACTCTACTCCCATCGAATGGGAATCGAGAAACGGTCGACCTTTCCCTCCGCAGAGGCCCGCGCCACAAACATTAACGTCTCTTAAAGGTGCGGCATTTTTCGAATGGACTCCAAAATTGAGTATCGGTTACGAAACCGATGTTTTTTACAATGCAACCGGGCCCTATGAAACCTTTTACCAAGGCAAATTTCAAGAAATTGAAGAGAGCGCGTGGGGATGGGGCGATTCTAAGATCAAACTCATTTATAATCTCATACCCAATCAGCTATACCTCGGCTGGACAGGGATTATTCCCGGCATCTATCCCCGCTCGGGAATTGACTTTAGCGATGGAACTCGCTCTCGCCCTTGGACGGGTATGGGCGCCTTTAGAACGGGGATAGAAACACTTTACAAATCGGGCAACCACTCTGTTTACAACGAGTTTCTGTTTGTTTTGCCCTCGACAGATCGAGCGACGGCAACCCCTAAAAGTTTTGAAGGTTCTCTCGGTTATCACTACAAGCGAAATGTTTCTAAGAATTTCACCTCAGGAGCCGGGCTTAATTTGCAATACAAAAATTACGAATGGCGCTTTCCTGATAGAGAGAGACGAATTGACTTTGCCGTTGCCCCTGACCTGAGCATTGGGTGGATCAATGAACAAGGGAATCGAGAGGTCAGCCTATCTGTAGGTTTCACGGCTTTTAGCTATACCAAAGACAACTTTGTGAACAAGCCACCAGGTGCCGTCTTTCTTTCCATCTATACGGGTTTCTATTAGAGGTATTCTAGAATCATTAAACGCCCAAATTCTCATCGAGAAGTTGGGCGTATTCTTTGTGTACTGTCGAATTAAACCAATATCCGTTATGGGCCTTGATGGGCAATAAGCCCGTATTCACCCGAATGTCTTTGAGTGCAATACTCTCACTAAACAAAGGCGCGCTTTGAAAGCCGAGCAAGTCTTCGGGATCATAAAAAAACTTGACCTTTGTCTTGGTTTCATCTGTCGCTAGGCCCATGCACTGCAAATCAATTCGCGAACGATTTGCCAAAGAAGTCAGCATTCGCGGATGTCTGGTAATTGACATCGGCAACTGAGACGCCATCCCTGCGAAAGATCCCAACTTCAACTGGCTTGCCCCCACCGCCCTGCGCAAACTCTCCCAATACCTTTTGTAGTCTCCTGTCATCTCACCTCCGCGCTCTTCTTCATCAATAGATTCATTCGAAAAGAGATCTCTGATAAAATCAAAGCACAAGGTCACGCCATAACTGTGACTGATCAAATGCAACTGCGTAGGTTCATTGGCAACAATTCCCGCCTCCATCATCGCCTCGAGAAAATCCATGCGTATGTATTTTTTTCCCCTAGATGTGTTTGCCCAGAGAACATCACCCAGCCCCGTCAAAAAATGATTCAACTTTGCTTTTTGTGAATAACCTAACCCACTTGAGATCCAATCAAGAGTTCGAGTGAACCACGACTTTGGTTTTGCTTGACTTTCCCAAATGTATTTTTGTGCCTTTTGCAACTCAGATTTAATACCGGTTTCATCAGAGCTTTTGGGGTGCCCCCATTGAACAAAGACCAATGAAGATTCGTCGAGTGTCGCGCCGAGAGAGGGACGCTCTTTGAGAACACCTTGCCAAAACTGAAGGTATTCGGCTTTCCAATCATGAGAATCAAAATTGGGGGTCATCCCATTAACAAAGATCAAGAAATGTTTCATCGGCCTTCTCTAAAGTCACTTCATCTAGAAAACTTATTCGAAACCTAGAAATTCATTTACAACACGCCTATAGCAATCAGCGAGAGAAAAGCGGGGGATATTTTGGCGGTTAATTTCATGACTTTTTCCCCAGACTTCGCATCAAAGATGCCTACAGGTGAATAAGTCATAATTTCTCGATTCGATCTAAGATCAATGATTTTTCTATCGGTGACCTGAATCAAAGAATGCCCCTCTAAATCAAAGAGCTTGCCATCTTTGAAATAATAACTCGTTTTTTGCAGCAAAAGGTCTCGTATCTTCTGATCTCTAAAACTGTAAAGCGGCTTACCGCTCGATAACGATTTTACCGTATCTCCGTTAATCTGATAGTGACGACTGCTCGACTCAAGAGAAAAAACATAATCGTTGCTTTGACTATGAGTCCCAATAGAAAGTAACGCTAAGAAAATGATCGTTCTTAAAAACATTACCCCTCCAAAAAATTCACTCCAGAGAAAAAGGTAATTTTGTTTTGGAAAAATGGTAAACAAAAACAAATTGATTTTTCAATACTGGTGACAGAATACTCTGCCCTCCAAAAATCTTTCGTTTTAACCCACCCAAAAGGGGCACGATGATATCGTGCCCCAAAAATGAGCTTCAGAAGCAAATTCAATCGAAGCTTCTTGTGGTGGTAGTGCACCCGGCTGGATTCGAACCAGCGACCCGCACATTAAAAGTGTGCTGCTCTACCAGCTGAGCTAAGAGCCCTCAAGCCCCGCTTAGCGGAGTGGGG
>JBNKYI010000036.1:0-12365 GCA_050300815.1 Fibrobacterales bacterium | reverse complement strand
ACTCTCGTCACGATCCCTACCTCGGCCAGCTCGGTATCGGAGTCAACATCGACAAAGTCGAACGTGTAAAAAATGAATTCATCGATATTCAGCTCAACAAAGAAATTAGCGAGCAGAGTTATTATGGAGCCATTGACGAATCGCTAGAACGCATCGAAAATATTTTCACCGAACCTTCAGATTCTGCGTTAAATAGTTTTCTCGATGACTTCTGGAATAGCTGGCAAGACCTCGCCAATAACCCTGCAGATCTCTCTGCGCGCGAAGCCGTAAAAACCACCGCCGAAGTTTTAGCCGCTCAATTTAACGCCGTCGGTCATCAGTTACAAGACTACAAGGCGAGCATTAACAGCTCTATCGAAGATGAAGTGCGCATGATTAACAACTTGCTTTCAGAAGTGAGTGCACTAAACGATGAGATTGCCAATATTGAGTTGACCGAGAGTCGACTGGCGAACGACTCTCGCGATGCCCGCGATATGAAGCTCAAAGAACTCGCCGGCAAAATCGACATCAGTTACCAAGAAGATGACGATGGCCGTGTCACGGTAACGACAAACGGAAACATCATTGTCGGCCCCCGTGAATTTGTCCCTCTCGAAATCTTTCGGCGCACAGAAACACAAGATGATGGCACCGAAATGACCACTGCTTATTTGAGATATTCGGGAACGAAAAAAGAATACACCCCTCAGTCAGGACGCCTTAAAGGTCTTTTTCAGGTGCGCGATTCTGAATTATCTGGCTATGAAGAATCACTTAACACAATGGTCAAATCCATTGTCAAAGAAGTGAATGATGTACACTACAAAGGTTTTGATTTAGACACCGACACAGGAATTTATTTCTTTGATCCCGAAGCTCTCGCTGCCACAACAATGAAACTAGGTGCAGATATCGCTTCTGATGTACGCAACATCGCTGCTGCAAAAGGAGGGAATATTGAAATTCCCTTCGGCTCTCCTCTCCCCGGAACCGTCCCTGCAGGTTCGAGAACCATTGATGTCACAGATGGTTCAGTTAATCCCTTATACAACGCTCGCTATCAAAATATTCTTCCCGATTCTCTGCAAATATTTATGGGAGGAGTTCAACTTGAAGAGGGTCCGGGCAAAGACTTTACCGTCGATTACGTTACCGGTCAAATCTTTTTTACCAACGCAACGACTGTTCCCAATGGTTCAGCTGTGACCATTGAATTTGAATACAATGATTCCACCTTTGCCGGAGTTGGCGATGGCTCAAACGCTTTAGATGTCGCCCAATTAAAAGATGCGCTCACCACCAAACCCAATGCCGATGGAGAAAATACGCAGAGCATAGGCGAATTTTATTCGGCCTTTATCGGCGACTTGGGCATCAAACGCAATCAAGCCGCTTCAAACTTCGAAACCCGCAAATACATCGTCGAGCAACTCACTCAGACCCAACAAGAGGTTTCTGGAGTTTCTCTTGATGAAGAAATGGCCAACATGATCAAATTTGAACACACCTATCAGGCGTCGGCCAGATACATCGGCGTGGTTAATGACATGATGGATGTGTTACTCAATCTTTAGGAGTTCTTATGAGTCGAGTCACCTTTACCCAAATTAATTCCGTAGTCCAAGGCAACTTGGCTGACAACTACCAGAAATTAGCGAAACTGCAAGAAGGCCTCTCTTCGGGCAAACGCATCACCCGTCCCTCAGATGCTCCCATTGACACGACAAACGATCTAGAACTTCGCTCTGACCTAGGGAGTATGGAACAATATCAGAGAAACACCGACGACAGTGTCTCTTACTTGGCCGTTGTCGATTCCACTTTGATCACCCTCAACAACGCAATTCAATCTATTCGCGAAAGAGCAATTCAAGGAGCGACCGACACCATGAGCGGCCTCGAACGCAGCTATATCGCCGAAGACGTCAGACAAAGTGGTTTGATGGAGATGATCACCATCGCCAACACGACCTATAAGGGCGATTATGTTTTTTCAGGAAATCGGACCGATGTATCTCCCTATGAAATTCACCGCGGAAGCGAAGTAATTGACGCCGTAGACAATAGCGCGACAGACTCTACGGATACCTTTTTGGCCGCCGTCCCTTCAACCCTTCGTCTATGGGATCGCAACGTGAGCGATAGCAAAACCTCATCAGGCAATGCAGCCGTCGAACGCATCATTCCCGGCTCTTTAGAAATCACAGGTCTTGCAGAAGGCACAGATTATACCGTCGATTACCAAGAAGGATATATCACCTTTTTAACCGCCGCCGCAACCACTCAGGCCGCAGGTCCTGGAATCTCTATCGACTACGAATGGATTCGAAAGACAGAGGAAGACATTAGTGGAGATATTCTCCGCCAAATTGACCGGGGAATAACGATGTCAATCAATGTCGACGCCAACCAAGTCTTTGGCAAAAGTACAGAGAAAGACAGTTTTAAAATGGTTATTGGTTTACTTGAAGGCTTATGGAATAACGATGTCACAAAAATCGGCAATTCCATTGAAGACATGGATAGCGCCTTGGGCAGAAGTCTAAACAGCGGTTCAATCATCGGTTCAAGCTATAATCGCGTCGAATTGGCCAATGATCGTTTAAATGACAAAGTGATTGAAACAACCCGTATTCAATCTCAAATAGAAGATCTCGATTTCGCCAAGGCCATCTCAGATTTCACCCTGCAAGAATCGGTTTATAACGCTTCACTGCAATCTGCGGCACGTGTTTTACAGGCCAGTTTAATTGACTTCATATAAATGAGAATTACTTGAATAAGAAAGAGGTTATCTGAAAACAAATAACCTCTGAAAATTTGAATTTCGATTTATTTAGCAATCTCGATCTTTTTAACCACAACATAATTAACTGGTGAGTTTGAAAGTGGAGTGATTCTCACCAAATAAGTTGCCTCAGCAAGGTCTATCAGTGAGGTGTGTTTTGTTTCATAGGCATTAGCATGCAGATCAAAAGATCTCACGAGATCACCTTCTAAATTATAAATTGAAACATTGTACGAACCTGCTGATTCAGATTGGTTTTGCACAATTAGCATTTGATCAACCAAGCCTACTTTATAAGCATTTAATGATCTTTTCAATTGCTCTACCAATTGCCCTACCAATTGATCAACGCTTATTACCCAGGTTTGAGTGGCAGAAGTATCTTGGCCATCTGTCAACATTACGGGTATAGATAATTCAGAAATATAGTCGCCATCTAAAATGATTGACGAATCGATGACTGTATAGCCCGTACCTTCTGAAATGATTGTAAAGACCTGGTCTCCATCGACATCAACATAATCAACCATAGATAAACTTAGCAACACCGAATCGCCATGAATGGCGGTTGAAGCAATAATTCCATTGAGAACAGGGACATCATTAACAGCGGCAACTTCTGCAATAAGCGTATCCACTGCGCTCGTATCTGCATCAAAAACAAATACTGGAATTCTAAGCGCTCCGTTAAAATTTGGATCTGGAGTGATCACTGTATCGACTAAAGAATAATTAGAACCTGGCAAAATTCTGAACCCTACACTGTCTGCTTCAACGTCAGCATAGTTGATATTGATTTTCGAAATTACGAAACTAGAATCTTCGATAGCATTCAATGTATCGAGCCCAACAATCACGGGGATATCATTGATTGGGTTAATGGTTATAATCAACGTATCGTAGTAAGTCGCAAAGGTATGAGCGGCTTCAACATAAAGTGTATCTATCCCATATAAATTAAGTTTTGAGCTCAATTGCAAAACATGACTCGTATCTACTGCAACACCCACCAGTGAATCTGGCATTGTAATTGAATATTGAACCGAACCACCATTGTAAGTGTGGAAATAGTCATCTAGATCAACAAGAGAAATGGTTCCAAAATCTTCATCTAGATTTAAATCATTAAGTGATGCAATTTGCTCGAAATCAGCAGTTCCCCCATCTGTAATAATCCAGTGCTTAACGTTAATCAAATAAGACCTTGCGCTGTCTGCAACTGAGGAATAACGACTTGTTCCAGCGTGAAATCCAACACTATCGTATAAATCATGATTAGACCATTTAATTAATAAAGAATCGTATTGTGCTGTATTTAGCTCTGCCCCAAAAAACATAAATTCTGCATTCTTGATATTTGAAACATCCCAATTACTGATATCATTTTGAAAAGCTTTGGCATTCTCAAACATCCTTCTCACGGAGCTAACTTTAGGAAATTCCCAAGAAGAAATGTCTTGATTGAATGAATAAGCATCACTAAACATACTTCGTACATCTTCAGCATTATTCATTTGCCAATTCCCTATAGGCTGATTAAAACTAATAGCCCCAGAAAATAGATACGAAAAGTTCGTAATTTTTGAAACATCCCATTGATCTAAGGGTTGATTAAAAGACTCGGCACCATAAAACATTCCTTCAATATCTGTCACATTAGGCATTACCCATGAATTAACATTTTGATTAAATGAAATGGCATCTTCAAACATATAGGTCACGTCAATTGCTGAGGTTAATTGCCATGAACCAATATTTTGATTAAAGTTAAAAGCTTCGTAAAAAGCTTCATAGAAATTTGCAACATTTGAGACATCCCAAGAACCGATGTCTTGATTAAAGTTAGTTGCAGAATAGGCTAAGTATTTCATGGTGGTGATATTGCCTGTGTTCCAGTTTTGAAGACCTTCAATAGATACCACCATACAACCTTCTAATAATGATTCTAATGACGTCACTGTGGTCGGAATTGAGTCGGGCACTTTAATTAGATTATCAGCATTTGCGAAAGCACCATTTAAAGACAACAGATTTAGATCACCAAATGATTTAATCTCAGTCAATTTCACTGAACCTAAACCCACCGAATAGCCGAAGCGATTTAAATTACCATAGATTTTAACATCATAAATACCCGTCGAAGCATACTCATGATTTGTGTATTCAGTCGAAGTTGCATTTAGTACAGAATCAATTAAAGTTTGGGTTCCATCGCCCCAGTCTACCCTAACTTGTACCGTATCAAATAGAGGTAAACTTAAGAAGTTATTACTACTGCCCTTGCTTAGATCGTAGGTTAGGATCATTGGGTCGCCAACGAGTATTGTCATGTTAAAAACATTTGAGCTGTCGGAGCCTTTTACCAATTGAATTGGAACGTTCAAAACCCCTTTATAATTAGTCTCGGGAAATAATAAATTCCCAAGGCTTGTGTAGTTATTTCCCGTTAAAATCAACACATCAGGGTCAACACCATCTATATCTCCATTCGTCATTGAATTTACGAGAACGATCGCTTCATTAGGGGCAATATATTGTTTTTGTGCCCAAGTAATTACCATTGAATCTTTAACCGGGCTAACGTTAACGACCACAGTGTCATAAACCGTATTTACGGTATCTGAAATCGTAATGATTATAGTATCTGCTCCATTTTTATTTAGAACAGGTGCAAGATGTAAAATGTTTGCAGTGTCAATATAAGATTTAACCTTATTTTGCAGAGAAGTAACAGCAAAGGTTAGATCATCTCCATTATAATCATGCCACATTGTATCAAGATCAACTACAGTCAGGGTGTCAAAATCTTCTAATACAGCAAGGTCACCTAGTACACTGCTTGCATAGGGTGCCACATTTCTATTTAAACCCCCATCTGTAATGGTCCAATTAAATTTTGTTTTAAGGCTGTCTTTATAACTCAGTGCAGAAAGGGTGTGCTTCGCTTTACCAAAATCAACAGTTAAATCATGAGCTAAATTTTGTTGATTCCACTTGATCAATAATGAATCGTAATAAGTGGTATCAATCTCTACATCTTTCATAAAACCATCTAAATTGGTAACTTTTTCAATATTCCAATTACTGATGTCTTGATTAAAGGAAGTTGCACCATAAAACATCGCATTCATATCAGTAACACTTGCAGTATTCCAATTTTGAAGGTTCTGATTAAATAGAGTATCTCCCGAGAACATAGAAGAGAAATTAACGACGCTATCAACTCCCCATGAAGTGATATTCCCATTAAATGCAATCGCATTTTGAAACATGGCTTGCATATTAGTGACCTTGGAGACATCCCAACTATTTAAACTTTGGTTGAAGCTAACAGCGTTTTTAAACATCCCTTCCATCGAGATCACGTTGCTCGTCTTCCAAGGCTCAATAAAACCATCAAAATTGCTAGCCCCATTAAACATATAGGCCATGGTCGTTGCTGAATCCGTTTTCCACGATGAAATAGATTGATTAAATGCGGCAGCATTCTGAAACATCGATTTAAAATTTTTGCACTTGCCGGGAACCCAGGTATAGACCAAACCGTTGAATTTATAGGCATCAGAGAACATCGACTCCATATCAGTCACATTGCTCACATCCCAATTAGTGAGGTTTTGATTAAAATCGGTAGCCCGTGAAAAGGTTTTATACATGTCTGTAGCAGATACCGTATTCCACGTAGAGACATCCCCATTAAAAGAAATGGCTTCTTCAAAGGTCCCTCTAAAAGAAACAACACTATCCACCTGCCAACTGCTTAAGTCTTGGTTAAATGAATCGGCAGTCCAAAACATGTAGGACATATTCTTTACATGTGAAACATCCCAATTATCTAAAGGCTGATTGAATTCGTCTGCGCCTTTAAAAGCAGTAGACATATTTGTGACCTTACTCGTATTCCAGCTGTTGATATTTTGATTAAATACATGCGCATCCTTAAAAATCCCACTCATGTCTTCAACATTTAACGGCTGCCAAGAGGTAATGTTTCCGTTAAACGTAAATGCCTCACTAAACATATTCGCCATGGTGGTAACGTTTCTAACATCCCAAGAATTCAAATTTTGATTGAAACTGCTGGCACCTGCAAACATATAGTGCATTAATATCACGTTAGCCACATTCCAAGCATTGATATCTTGGTTGAAATTTTTGGCCCCATAAAACATATAAGACATATTAATCACACTATCGGTTGACCAAAGACTTATATCAGAATTGAAGGTCGTATCACCATAAAACATGAATGAAAAATCTTGAACATTAGATGGACTCCAACCCGACAAATCCCCATTAAAATTGGGAGCATTGTAGAACATTTTACTCATGCCTACCACGTTAGAAACATCCCAATTGCCTAAATTCTTAATGCTATCTTGAGTGATGTTTTCAAAAGCGCTGGTTAAATAACTAACTGTTGATGGCAATGTAGATGGCACAGAATCAAGATTGATGTAATTCTTAAAAGCGCCAGTTAAAACACTAATTGGAAGATCGCCAAAGGTCTCTACCGCGACAACTTTTTGGGCATCTAATTCATCGCTTAAAGCGCCATAATAAGTCAACTGACCGGAAATCTGAATGGTATATTCACCTTCAGAAGCGTATTCATGCAAAGGTTCACCCGCACTAAGAAGGGTATCTACCGACGTACCATCACCCCAATTGACAAACACCGTATCACCTATTCCGGTAATCGGTAGATGCATTGCTGTTCCAGTTGAATAATTGGTATTGATATGAATAACCATTGGTGCAGCTTGTAAATAAACTGCAGAAAAGACTAACAATGCCCAAATAGCGAATTTGTGATGATTTGTTTTCATTTGATACTCGTGTGGTTTGCCTAATTGTTTGCCTAATTAAAAGATAATTGACAGAAACGCACCTCTAAAACAACGAAACTAAAATTATGCGCGATTGATGATTTTTAAAATAAAAACGGGGCTGTCCGTTATGAGACAGCCCCTTTTCTTATATGGGCCCAGAGGGACTTGAACCCCCGACCAAGTGATTATGAGTCACCTGCTCTAACCAACTGAGCTATGAGCCCGCGAGCCGAAAGGTAACTTTGAGCGCCTTAGATCTCAAGGAATTTGTGTGTTAATTTTTTTTGTTTTTTTGACGCCAATCCCAAAACCGTTAGGGCCTATTTTCTTTTTTGCTTATATTTCAAGCGACTTTAACCAACCGATAGAAGGCCTCGAGCATGAAAAAAACAGTATGGATTGCAGCAACAGCTGCCGTTTTAATGACTTTTGGATGCAAATCTAAACGCGAGAAATTAGGGGATGAGCACCTCGCCGCCGGTCGCTATGGTAATGCCATCTCTATGTACAATAAAGCCGAAGCCAAAGGCGATATTTCTGAAGAATTTAACGACAGCTACTCAATGGCCCTGTTAGGACAAATGAATAAGTCTGCCGAAAAAGGTGGCGCCACTCAAGATGTTATTCACGCTTATTTCGAAACCCTACCCAAGTACATTGACGGCTCTACCAAGCCCGAAACTGCAGAACAATATGTTCAAACACTAATGGCCATCGGTAAAGCAAAAATTGCTACCGGTGATTTCACTCAAAAGGTGCAGGCCTTTAATTTTTTCAAAGAAGCCAAAAGAGTGACCGAAGAAAAAGGCGTAGGTAAATCTTTCTACGAGGCCGACTTCAAAAAGGCCGAAGCCGAAGTGATCGCCAGCGCAATGAGCACTAAAGACGGCGAGCCCGTCGTCGCAGAATACTATCTGCTTGAAGCTCAAAAATTACTCCCCGAAAGTGAAGAAATCAAAGGAGCGCTCAGTGAAGTTCGCGCCAAAAACCTGAGCAACTTCTTGATCTGGTCTCTTGAAATGAATGGCGTGCAACCCTCGCCTCTAATTGATGTTAATGGTTGGCTATTTGCCTTTCGCAAAGGCGAATACAGCAAAAGCGCTAAGGCCTTGAACGGTTATATCGAAATCTGGAACTCGACCAACAATAACTCAAAATTAACAGACCCCTCTGAGATCAAACTCTACAGCGTTGATGGCAAATCCGTTGATAATACTAAGCCTCTGGCCAAGCAATGCGCTCGTATTGATACCGAGAAAGATTGCACCACCCCTGTTAGCTTCAGCTACGATTCCGATTTCACTCCCCTTTATATTGAAATCCGCAACAGCGAAGGTTCAGGTAAAAAGTATTTGCCCATCGATTAATTCGAATTCTTTTGTTTTTATTTAGGCCACCCCTTTGGGGTGGCTTTTTTGTTGGCCATTTGTTGACGATTAGGCGTGAAATGGCTTCTGCAAGGTTGACGTAGCGGTAACTTGGTGTCAGACACGCGTCTGACATCCACTTCACATTTGATCGTCTCAAAGGGATATTTCATCTAGATCCACCTAGAATTTTTAGTTTTAAAACCAGTCACCCCGGTTGAGAAAAGATTCACTATTGAAGCATCCACTGCAGCATTTAGACGGACTAGGCGCTAAGCGCGTTGAGGTTTTTAATAAATTGTCTATTCATACCGTTGAGGATTTACTTTACGCCATTCCCCGTCGTTACATTGATCGCAGTAAGCCCACTCTTGTTGAGCGGCTCCAAGAAAACCGCATGGCTTTTACCATTGTCGAAATTGATAAGATCGCCTTGCATTTTGGCCGAGGAAAATCTCGATTGCAAGTGATCTCTTCAGATATCAGCGGGTCTATTGAATTGCTGTTTTTTAACCAAGTCGACTACTTGCATAAAAAATTGCGCCAAGGTCAAAAGCTCGCTATTTACGGGAGAGTGAGCCGATATCAGCGTTTGCAAATGGTTCATCCTGAAATTGAAATTCTCAAAGAAGATCAATCGCCCCTGAGTATTCTGCCCATTTATTCCATCAATGAAGAAATGCGCAAAAGTCGTATGGAACAAAGATTTATGCGCAAACTCATGTGGCAAGCCTTGGCTACACCTCAGCTTGATTTAAGCAGTGGACTTCCGGCAAGAGTTGTTAATGATCTGAATTTTCAAGACGAATTTGAACTGTTGCGACAACTTCACTTTCCCGACCACATGGCTCAGGTTGAAAAAGCCCGTAGGCAACTCAAACTCGAAGAAATTTGGCCCGTGGCTTGGCAACTCACCAAAGATTATCTATTGAGTCGAGATCACGGTGCCGCCCAAATTTTTGAAGGTGAACTCGTGCGCCAGTTTGAAACACAACTCCCCTTTGACTTAACCTCTTCTCAAGAAGAAGCTCTAGATCACATTCGTATGGGATTAAAGGCGCCCCATCAATTTCTGGGATTAGTACAAGGTGATGTGGGCTCAGGCAAAACCGTTGTGGGATTAGCCGCAGCATTAATGGTTATTGAAGGGGGCAAACAAGTTGCTTTTCTCGCTCCCACCGAAATTTTGGCTCGCCAGCACTTTGCCGAAGCCCAACACTATCTGGGAAGCATGGGATTGCAAGTCGCTCTATTAACAGGTTCTTTAAACCCTAAAGCTAAACAAGACGTTTACCAGCGTTGTGCCGAAGGTCAGGTTGATTTACTAGTAGGCACTCATGCTTTATTCAATGATGAACTGGCGTTTAAACAATTGGGACTTTGTCTCGTCGATGAACAGCACCGCTTTGGCGTAGAGCAGCGAGGAGCCCTAACTCGCAAAGGCAACTTTCCCGATCTGTTACAATTCACCGCAACACCCATTCCCCGCTCTCTTTTACAAACCCTTTACGGCGACTCGACTGCGATTGTCATCGGCGCAAAACCCGCAGGGCGTCAACCCGTTAAAACCCGCATCGTTCCCTTGAATAAGCGCGAAAGTCTAAAAAATTTCATTTTGGGAGAGCTCGGCAAGAACCACCGGGCTTACTGGATCGCCCCCCGAGTGCTTGACGAAGAAGACACGCCATTGCAATCTATAGAAGCCTTGCACGCTGAATGGAAAAACCTCAACCCCCTAAGTTTGCCCCTGCATGGGCAGATGGATGAAGAGACTAAAAACACCAACCTCTCAAAGTTTAAAGAGGGAGTGTGTAACTTGCTGATTTCAACAACAGTGGTCGAAGTGGGAGTGAATGTACCCGAAGCCAGCATTATCGTCATTGAGGGAGCAGAACGCTTCGGACTCGCCCAACTCCACCAACTTCGCGGTCGAGTCGGGCGTGGCAATCAAGAGGCATGGTGCTTTTTATTATGCACCGGAGAAGTGCCTGAAGAAACGACCGCGAGACTGCAGGGATTTTGCGACTGCACCGACGGTTTCGAAATTGCCGAACTCGACCTGCAGACTCGCGGGGCCGGAGACCTTGCAGGACTCCGCCAATCGGGTCTTAAACCCTTTCGATTTTTCGACTTTATCTCAGATGCCGAACTGGTCATTGAAATGCGCCAATACTGCGAAAAACTGATTCATTCTGGATTTGAATACAGACCCGATTTAGAGTCCACTAAAGAACCGCTCTAAATTCTTTTTATTCCACGCAACTCAAGCTCTACCAGACAGAGAGCCATCTGCGCCCATTGCGCAACCTCTACTTCGCAACCTTCAAATCCCGATTCTTCTAAATAACTTTCTATCGAATGCAGATGCTCAGCAACAGAGCGAGTTGGCCACTTTTGGACCAATTTAAAGTCTCTAACCCGCTCAACCAAAGACGAAGTGCTAGCCCTTTGCAAAATCAACACCGCTTCGCTCATCAATATCCCCGAATCTCTTTTAGCCAGCGCACAGGCGACTCGGCAAACTCATCTGCCCCCGCAAGCAACAATTCCTCGCGGGTGCCATATCCCCACAAAACACCCACCGCCTTAAAACCGTTTTTTTTGGCCCCTTCCATATCAAAGCAACGGTCTCCCACCATAACAATTTCGCGTTCTGCTAGGTCGTGATCTTTAACCAGCTTTGCCATGATTTCTGCCTTGTCTGAGCGACCTCCATCCAATTCACTGCCGCAGATGCCCTTAAAGTATTTCTTTATTTCAAAATGCTCGACGACGTGCTCTGCAAAGGGCTGAGGCTTCGAAGTCGCCACATAAAGTTCTGCTCTGCAACTCAAATAGTCGAGAAGCTCAACGATTCCCTCATAGACTACATTTTCAAAAATCCCCTTCTCAGCGTAATATTCCCGATAGCATTCAATGGCCCTCCACGTTGCAGGTGCTTCAGGGGATTCATTGAGCAGTCGACCAAAACTAACATGTAGCGGAGGGCCGATACACGCTTTCAACTCTGCGCGAGGCGGAAGTGCGACCTCCCTTTGCCGCAGGGCAAATTCAATTCCGTTGGCGACCCCCTCAAAGGGATCGGTCAGGGTTCCGTCTAAGTCAAAAAAATAGATAGGATTATTCATACTCCCAAAATTAACACTTGTCGGCGAACTCTAAAGTCTTAGCAAACTGGCTTAATTGATTGGTGCTAGAAGATAAGCCTCAATCTGACACAGAATTGCCCCCTAGAGGTATTTCTAAAAGGATTTGGCTATATTTGGCCTCATTCCGATTGAAGTCACCCTTAGACCTAGGAGAATCCGTGATTGGATCCATCATTCGATTTTTAGTTATTTTCGTGGCCCTTTTTCTGGCCATTAAATTTGCCATTGAGGGCTTCTGGTGGGG
>JBNKYI010000035.1:0-12453 GCA_050300815.1 Fibrobacterales bacterium | reverse complement strand
AGAGATGCTTGAGCCCAGTGAAGTAACGATTAAATTCAGTGATTTTGATCTCGATCCCCAGATTTTAAGAGCCGTTGAAGAGTTGGGATACGAAACCCCTTCTCCGATTCAGGCACAGTCAATGCCCGTATTGTTAGAAGGCAGAGATTTACTCGGTGTGGCGCAAACGGGTACGGGCAAAACGGCGGCTTTTGCATTGCCTCTTTTAGGCAAAGTGGATGCGCGTAATCCCAAACCGCAAATTCTGTGTTTAGCACCCACTCGAGAGTTGGCGATACAAGTCGCCGAAGCCTTTCAAAAATATGCACATTATCTTAAAGGCTTTCACGTTTTGCCCATTTATGGTGGGGCAAATATTGTGACCCAGATGAAACAGCTCGAACGAGGTGCCCAAGTGATTGTGGGAACTCCGGGACGAGTGATGGATTTAATGCGCCGTAAAAACTTAAACTTAGACCACCTCAAAGCATTGATTCTCGATGAAGCCGATGAGATGTTGAGCATGGGTTTTGTCGACGATATCGAATGGATTCTCGAACAAATGACCGGAGAGCACCAAACGGCTCTTTTTTCTGCGACAATGCCAACGCAAATTCGGCGTTTGACTGAGAAATATATGCATGAACCTGTGCAAGTGACGATCAAGTCAAAGACAGCGACTGCTTCAACCGTACGTCAGCGTTACTTGCCAGTATCTAGAGAATTGAAAATGGATGCCTTAACTCGCATCTTAGAACACGAAGAGACCGATGGCATCATTATGTTTGCCCGCACGAAGACCATGACGACTCAATTGGCTGAAAGCCTACAGGCGCGTGGCTTTGCAGCTGAGGCTCTCAACGGAGATCTGACACAAAAACTCAGAGAACAGACCATCGATAAATTGCGCAAAGGGCGTATTGATATTGTGGTGGCCACCGATGTGGCTGCGCGGGGAATTGACGTTAAGCGCATCAGTCATGTGATCAACTATGATATCCCTACAGATAGTGAAACTTATGTTCACCGTATTGGCCGCACAGGTCGCGCAGGTCGTCAGGGAGATGCCATTCTGTTGATTTCAGGACGTGAAAACCGTTTGTTGCAGACCATTGAACGCGCTGTTCAGGTGAAGATGGAGAAATACGAATTTCCCACTGCCGATGATATTAACCAGAAGAAGGCAGATCAACTTTTTGATCGCATTGATAATGTGATGAATGCCGATTTGAGTGAATTTGAAGGTTTGCTCATGACTTATTTACATGATCGCAATACCGATCCTGTAAAGTTGGCGGTGGGTCTGTTGCGTTTAGCGGCAGGTGAAGAAAAATTTTTCGTAACGGATGTTCCCGATTTTAGTCGGGGAGCGAGCCGTGATTATGAAGAAGAGGGCGGACGTCGTCGAGGTGGCAATGGCGGTGGACAACGCCGATTTGGTGGCGGCGGCGGTGGATTTCGCGGCAACAATGGAAGCAGAGGCTATCGCGGTGGAAACAGTGGCAGCGGCAGTGATGATGGCCGTAAAAAGAGCAGCCGCAAAAGCGGTAAGTCTTTTGGATCATTTGGATCACATGAAGGCAAAGCGCCTGTGAAAAAAGAAAGTCGCGGGCCAGTCAAAGGCAATGTTGGCGGAAAGCGCAAAAAAGTGCGCCGCGATAGCGATTTTAATTAGACCTTGAGTTATAAACAAAAAGGGGCATCTCAAAAGTTTTGAGATGCCCCTTTTTGTGACGGTTTTTTACGAGACTGCATCTGCGGCGGGAAAGTCGACTTCGGGCTTTGCGACAGCAAAAAGAAAATTGGTGATCATTTTTGTGCTAATGGCGAAAAATACATCGAGCACGTTTTCTTCGTTATAACCTGCGCTCCAGATGGCATCTAGTGCCGAGTTTGAAACGTGCCCCCGATTTTGCACAATAGAAGAAGTGAATGCTGCCAAAGCATTGAGTTTGCGGTCTGTGCTGTGTTTACCTAAACGGATCTCTTTGATTTCTTCAGGAGCAAAGCCAGCCATAGAAGCCACAGCGGTGTGTGCGGCAAGACAATAATCACATTGATTTACCTGGGATGTCGCTAAATGAATCACCTCTTTTTCTTTGGCGTTCAAGCTAGTGGAACGTTGAGAAAGAGAGAGGAAATCGGCCAAGCCCTTTTCTGAGTGAGCCAAGAGCGAGTAGATATTAGGGACAAAGCCGAGCTTCTCTTGAAGTTGATCAAAAATTTGTTGGTTGCCTACTGAGACTTCTGATTTATTAAGCACTTTGAAATGTGACATATGAATCCTTTCTATTTGTGGGTATCTCTGTGGATGCTTGTAAGGTAGACGAATTCTCTGAGACAAATAAACGCAGTAGAGCTTAAAAAAAATGCAGAAAGTCCAAGTGGGCCTAATGAATTGGTGCTAAAAATGACAATGGATAATTTTTTTGAAAAAATGAGCCTCAATGCACAGATTTATTTCAGCGCATTGAATTGTGCAAACCAAATGATCAGTAGCGAGCGCGAGCGTTTGGGGCAGATGGTGTTTCATTGGGTGACGGTCAATCAGGTTGAAATGGTCTATAAAGACCGAGAGACAGAGAAGCGATTGCTTTTGCAGAGTGGAGATTTTGTGATACTCCCTTCGGTCTTTGAGCATCAGCTCAGATTTACAGAAGAGATCAACGAGAGTCGAGGCTCGCAAGAGAGAGAGGGCTCGGGAATTTTGTGTGCGGCAGTGACTTCAACCGTGCCTGGTTTTAAAGCTTGGTTAGAACAAATGCCCGATTTGATTTTGATTCGCTCGGGCGAATGGAATCAGCAAATCAGTCAAATGGTGCTCGGTGAGCAAAAGAGACTCGAAGGGCAACCGGGAAAACGTGCGGTGATTAACAAACTGGCCGAAATCGCTTTTGTTTGCGCGATGCGCGAGTATTTGCGCAAAGGAGAAGATTTGGGAGCCTTTGTTTTATTAACAGATAAACAGTGGAGTGGTCTTGTTCAGCGGGTGATGGCAGACCCTGCGGAGAATTGGTCGGTGACGAAGATGGCTGAAATTTGCCATATGTCGCGAGCCAATTTCGCTCGTCGTTTTAAAGAAGATTCGGGCTGGACTCCTGCCCGAATGGTCTTGTGGTTTAGAATGCAAAAGGCATATGAACTGGTGAAAGAAGGCATGGGTACGGGTGAAGTGTCTATGCGGTGCGGATATGAATCTGAGACGGCTTTTATTAGAGCTTTTGTCAAAGAGTATCAGAAAACCCCTGCTCAGTTGAAGCGAAGTGCCCTAAATTCAAAGACCTATATAAAGAGCGACATTTCATTTTGATAAAAAGTGCAAGAAGTTCACTCATTGCGGATGAAAAATTAAAGGGATTAACTACTTTTTTTGTCAGTGAAACTGGTTGGGAGCAGGGCGTCACGTGTGTGGATTCCTGCGATTTTAGGCGTTTTAGAGTGAGGCGCAAAAAGGTCGCGAGGGCATTGACGAGGGCGTTTTGATGTATTTCTATGAAATCTTTGGTTCTTTTTGTCTTAGGAATTTCGCTTTCTTGGGCGGAGTCTTTTAGCGTACAAACAAAAATTGAGCACGAGGCCACAAATCACGTTGCCGTTCTCTTAAAAGTCAAAAATCAGACGGGTGCTCCTCTTGAAAATCTCAAGATTAGCTATTGGGTCAACGAGGTGGATCACTCGGCCCCCATGGTGGCGAGTGTGGCCTATTCGAATCAGCCCTTGCTCCCTGTTGAGCTCAACGCAAAACCCAATTATCTCTTAGAGATTCCCTTTGAACTCAGCGCCCCGCTACTCGATGGAGATAGCGTTGATTTGCACTTCATGTATAATCCCAGTGATTGGAGTGTTTTTGACCCCACCAATGATCCCTCTTATTTGGCCAATGCGATCCAAAAAGATTTTACCGACAACGCGTATGTCACTGTCACTAGTGGTTATCAACTCGTTTACGGGCAGATTCCTCCCGACCCGATCGTCAATCCAAACGATTTCAATTTGGTGACGACCACAACGCTTTCAGGGCTTACTTCTACTTCAATGGGCGTTATTCTCAGGGTTAGAAATGAGGGCACTTTGCCCTTAAGAGATCTCGATGTGGTTTATTTTGCAAACACCGCAAGCTATCAGGCCCCTTTGCAATTGCAGGTCGATTACACCGACATTACAGGGTTGACTTATAAAATGATGGAGAACCAAGCGGGCATTACAGAACTCATCTTTAACCTTAATGATGAGATTTTGTCAGTGGGTGAAGAGCGGCAGATTCATTTTAGATACAACCTCGAAGGTTGGGCTCCTATTGATCCCACTCAAGACTTTTCTTATCCCGATGGGCAAAACCCTCTAAACAATCACTTGGTGGTGGCCCAGTGCAATCAGTTGCTCGATGGTTCGGCGCCCTATGTCTATGGCAATATCGACAGCACCAAGATCGACAGTGACCTCGATGGCGTGGTCGATGTTATTGAGACGGCTCTAGGTTATGATCCCCTAGACGCGGCTTCTTTTCCTTGGGTGGGGCTTCCTGATCAGCTTTATGTGAACGCCGATGGGGATGCTCTCACGGTGCTCTATGACTTCTCGCACATTCCCGGTTTTGAAAATTCAAATGCGGTAGAGGCCAACTACAAAGTGGGGCAGCTCGAAGCGGGTTTAGTTCCTCTTGTTGAAATTCGCTTTGATCTCGCGGGCTATCCCGCCTTTGCCCCCGAGCTGGGTTTTTATTCGAGAAACCTCAACACCATTGTGCACGCTCATCCCCGAGCAGGAAGTGAAGTGACGGTTCCCATTCCCCTTTACAATGATTTTGTGATTCGAGATCAACGGGCCTACCGCGCCTTTCACTTTAACGAACTCAACAGCACTTGGGAGCCCCTTGTCAATGACAGTGAGTATGAGAAGCCGGGGGTGGTGCCTGTGGTCAGTCAGAGTTTTAGCCCGGTGGCGGTGACCAAAGAGTATTTCTTGCAACAGATTTCGGCCAAGTCAAATCACCTTTTGTGGGTTTATAATCAGGTCGATGGCGCAGCGGGCCCTGTGGTGGCTATGGGGGATAACGCGGCGGGTCAATTGGGCAATGGCCAGCTTGAGAGCGAAGTGACGGCCCCCGTTTCACTGATTCCGCAATGGGTGCAGGGTTTAGACAATGCGATTTTTGTAGCGGCGGGCGATGATCACAGTTTGGCCATTGATGCAAACTACGATGTTTGGGCCTGGGGAAATAACGCCTATGGCCAGTTGGGGGTTGTGGGGCCGGCTCAGTCTTCTCTTCCTCTTAAGTTAGACCTTGCCGAAGATATTCTCTTTGTAGGGGCGGGTTATGGCACTTCTTTTGCAATTGGGGCGACGGGCAACACTTATGTTTGGGGCAAGAACGATTTGGGCCAGTTGGGCCTAGGAGATTTCACTTCAAGAGCGACCCCCGAACTTCATCCCCAAAAATTTATTGAAATACAGGGCGGTTTTAATCATACCGTGGGCATTGGGATAGACCAGAAGATTTATAGCTGGGGCGATAACAGTGTGGGTCAGTTGGCTTTGGTGGCCAATGACCTTTGGTATTCGGGGCCTCCTGTGGCGACGCCACAACCGGTTAACCACGCGGGAGAATGGGTTAGGGTGAGTTCTCGTTCGGTAGATTATGGGGTCGTGGGCTTTGATCGCAATAATTTAAGTGTCAATGGCGATCGCTTGGCGATGGCTCGCAAGGCAAATAACAATGCAGATGTGAACACCTTGCCCGAAGCCCTGCCCGGAAGTACGGGCAATTGCATCGGGTCGACTTATTTTGCACTCGCCCTAGGTAAGAACCACTGTGTGGTTGAAATCAATGTTCCTGTGGTTAACGGGGGATACCGTTTAAATCTTGCAGGAGATAACAGTGCGGGGCAGTTGGCCAGCACAGACCCTCTGGCTTCGGTGAACTATGTTTCGATCAATCACGGGGGCAAGATGCTCAGCCTAGCGGCGGGCTTAACCAGCACGATGCATCGCCGCAGTGATGGCAGTGTGTGGATGGCAGGTCTTTTAGACGGATATCAAACGGCGGCTGCGGGTGAGGTTTTTGTGCCCGATGAGGTGCTTCCTGAAATTGGAGTGAATGAACTGATTACGAATGCCGATGCGCCCGCTTTAACAGGCACAGTCAGTGAAAAGGTGAAGGCTTATTTTAAAATCGGTGGTTTTGAATTTGAAAAAGCACTTGAAGGAAACTGGTCGTTGGCGGATGAGCTCTTGGGGATTGCTGAAGGGGTCTATGATGTCGAAGTCGAAATCATCGACGCAGGCGCCAATCATCAGACGGCAACCTTTGCCGCGGCCCTAACGGTAGACCGCACTGCTCCGGTAATCACGATCTTAAGCCCCACACCCCAGCAGAATGTGGGTCAGGTGAGTTCGACTTTGGTGCAATATAAGATGTTAGAAAACGGCGTAGAGCTCACCCGCGAAACGACGCTGCCCATTGACCCGACCATTAATGGCTTCGTTGATCTTATCGTGGTCGAAACCGATGCGGCGGGCAATGAGGGAACGGCTTCTGTCACTGTTGTGGCAGGAGATGTAGCGGTCTTAGTGAGTTTGGATTTTGCAGAGAAGTTTACTCTCGATCCAAATTTTGCCATTACGGGAACTTCGGCGAAGGCCGATCAGATTTCGGTTTTAATGGATGGGGTTGAGGTGTGTGCGTTGAGTTCTGCTCTAGAGACTTGGAGCTGTGCTTTGCAAAATTTGACAACGGGGATTCACGAGGTGAAGGTGAGGGCTTCGAATATCTATGGCAGTCAGGTCGAGGCGATGGGAAAACTTAATCACGAACTCTCAGAGTTGAGTGTTGTTTCGGTGGGGATTAAGAACTCTCCTAAGGTTACGAGTAGCGCCTTTGAAGTGCTTTTGAATGTGAGCATTCCGGCTTCAGGAACTTTGGTGATCTGGAATTTTGCCGATCGAAGCGAGGTGTTTAGAAAGCCCTTTCAGGCGGTGGCCGGAGAAAATACATTGGGAGTCAATCAGGGCCCCATAGAGGTGAGCTTAGCTAAAGGGCTTTATGGAATCACGGTTGAGGCGCAAACGGTGGGGGTTGCTCCTGTGTCTCTCTCGGCAAATTCTGCTCCTGATTTTGTGAAGTCGACTTCGATAGAGGTGCATAAAAGTTGGGATGAAATTCCCCATTATAAATTAGAACTCGATTGCAGTGTCTCTAAGCTAATGTATACGCGCGCGGTTAAAGGAAGTGGAGTGATCAACCTGTCGGGCTTTGAAATTTGTGCTAACGGCGCGGGAGAACTCAGCGAAATTTATTTGACAAATCTGACGTCGAGTGGGGCCATTCAGTCTTTGAGCGGCAATAATTTTACCCTTGAGGTCTATGAGGCGAACTCAAATAGTGGGATTTTTGAAATTGCTGAGACGCCTTTGGTAAAGAAGATTGAATCAAACTTTAGAACGATCAACCCCTATTTTAATGAAGTCTATGTGCAAGAGTTTGAAATGCTGGGCAGCTATAAGGTGGGCCTAAAGGTCTATCAAGATTTTATCGCTGAGTCTCAACGGGTGAAAGAATTTGCGGTGAGCCCTCTCTTGAGTGCAGGAGATGTGTATCGAAATGTCGATGTGGGGCAAAGTTTAGATTGGTGGAATGAAACGAGTATGGCAACGCCGAATTATGCGGGGCATCTGGTTTTTGTTTATGAATTTTTAGATGGCAGTGATGTCAAAGTGGGCGAAGTTGTTCGCGCAGTGGAGGTGAGTGGTGAGTAAGATAGTAGGAATTCTATTCGTTTTAGTTTTTGTTAATGCCAATGCTGCTGAGTATGAATCATGTGAAGAAGAATACAATAATGTTTCGAAAAATGCCGCTGAATGGGTTTCAACAGGAAACAACATTGCCACAATATCATTCTTTGATTTTGATATAAATAAATTTTCCATATGGCCTTATACTGAGAGGAAGAACTTTTTAGAAGCATCGGGTGTAGAGTGTGAAGAGTGGATAGAGACCTTTAATTACAAAGAATTTGCTAATAACGAAGGGACTCATGGAAGAGTAAAATATTGTATTAGACAGCCAGAATTAGGTTCAGGCTGTTCTATCGCGTATTACCCTGGACCATATACAAAAATACCAAAAGGGTATTGCTCAAGAGGTATAGAATTCTCGCGATTTGAATATGTTGATGCATTAAATGAAGGTTATCCATATGGTGGATCTACAAAATATTACTCAAGAAAAAGATGGAAATATCTTAGGCTATATAATGTCATTTGTCCAGGTCTATGCGAAAACCCTTTTTTAAAAAACCAACTTAAAACAAAAGAAGACGAATGCATTGCCGATGGCGGTATTCCAAATTTTCAATGTTCAGAAGAAGGAATTACTGGCGAATGTAACTTTCCTTGCGCTTCGCCTAAGGCGCAAGGCGAGTTGTCACTTACTCGTCAAAACCGTTTAGGGGAGTCTTGCACTCTTGCCAATGCAGAAGAGGGTTTGGTTGAAGAGGTGAAGTGTCGCGATTTGGGAGGCACTCCTCAGGGGTATGAGATTTATGAGGTTTGCAATTCTTTAGAGTCTTCGAGTTCAGAGGTTTCGTCGTCATCGCAATCGAGTTCGAGTGAAAGCAGCTCTTCAGAGCAAAGCTCAAGCAGTGAAGAGAGCTCGAGTTCAGAATCTTCAAGCAGCGAAGAAAGTTCGAGTTCAGAATCCTCAAGTAGTGAAGAAAATACCGACAAAGAATGCGCCGAGTGCGAAGATGAGACCACGGGTGGCGGCGAAGATAATTGTGAAGAAGACAAGGGCACGTTAACGGGTCCGATAGATTTTGCGGCTTCGGTGGGTTCGTTGAGCAATGGGGGCAAAGAGTGTGGTGATCCCATTTCTCTTTATAATGGCAATCTCTATTTGTATCGCAAAGATTTAAGTGTTCAGGGCGAAGCTCGCATGAACTTTGATTTGATCCCTTATTTTGATTCAAAGAAAAAGCATCAGGGGGTGATGGGTTTTGGCTGGAGTTCTCTAATTGAGGTGCGGTTGTTTAGAAGTGGCGATGGCGGCTTTGTGCTACGTTCGCAAAAAGGGTATCTCAATAAGTTTGATATTGCGGGTAAAAATCTCAATTGGGTGGTCAATGGTTTTGACTTAGAAATTGATTTGCAAAAGACTTTGCCTTATACTTTTAATAATTCGGGAACGCTTTATCAATTTAACGCCGATGGGTTGTTGGCTCAGATCACGAACCGAGCGGGCGAGGGGTGGTCGTTTAGTTATGAAAGCGAAAATGGAGTTCCTGTCAAAAAAGAGTTAAAAGGAATTTCGCAACAAAGTACGGGGCAGTTGATTCCTTTTACTGTTGCGGTTGACTATCGAGTGAATGCGGTGACTTCGCTGAAAAATTCGGCTCATCAGATTCTCTTTAGTTATGATGCCACTTCGGGTTTACTTAGCGACATTCAGTCTTTTGATAATGATCGCGTTCATTATGATTATGATGTGGCAGGAAATCTAATTCGGGTCACTAAAAATCAGAGTTTAGTGAGAGAGTTTATCTATGGCAATGCAAGTCGTCTTCACGAACTCACTCGTTTTCATGGCGAGTGGACCCAGTGCGATGCCACCGAGGGCTGCGATTTGGTGAATGGACCTTGGGTGGTTAATCATTTTTATACCAATGGTCGAGTTGCGGTGCAAAAGGCCAAGGGCTCGCTTCTTAAATTTTCAAACACGAGTTATTCTTATGGCACGGCAGAGGTCATGGGGCAGGTTTGTGATTTTTCGGCCAAGAATGTGGTGGTCAATACTCAGCGCTTTAACGATGCTTATTCTTTGTTAGATGATGTAGCAACGACTTATACCGATACGCTTTTTAAATGCGCCAATAATCTTTCAATAGATTTTGCTTTTAAACGTTTTCGTTCTTCGGCAGCGCACGAGGTGTTGGCCTCAACCGATTATGCGGGTAATCCCACTACGCAAGAAAATCATGTGGTGACTTATTACGACCCCAGTCAGCGTCAGTTTCGCCGAGATGAGAATGGGCAGGTGGTTTACACTTATCGCGATGCTCTTAATCGGGTGACTAAAAAGGTGACAGAAGTGATCGAAGGAGGCGCGAGTTATCGCCGCTTTCGTCAGCTCAGCTATTTAGACAATACAGAGTTGGTGGCTCAAATCACAGAAGGTCGCGAAGATGAGACGGTCGATCAGTGGGTGAGCCGCGAGTTTGAGTTTGATGCGTTTAAAAACAAGACCTTTGAGTATGTCTATTTTGGCACGGTTCGTCCTACAGATCCCTTAACGCGCAGTTGGGAATATTCGACAGATGGCAAAAACAAAATCAGGCAAACTGATTTTAGCGGAGTTGTGACCACCTATGTCTATGACGAGGTGCAAAGCGGGTCGAGTGTTAGGCCTTATAAGGTGGTGATGGGGGATAAAGATGGTGACGGTGTGGATGAAGAAGAGTTTTTTACTTATAACGAGCGGGGGCAGGTGCTCACTCAGCTCACTTCTTTGGGACTGACGCGCAGTTATGTTTATGACGCCAATAATCAGTTGATTCAGATGTGTAGCGAATTTGAGAGCAAAAAGTATTGTGATGAAAGTGAATATAGAGAAGCTCTTTTGGTTAGAGAGATCAAAGGAAGAGAGTATGTATCAGGTTCTGAAGTCTTGCTCAATGAGGGTTTGGTTAAGTCTTATGATTATGATCGTTATCATCGCAAGAGCGCAGAGTGGCAGGTTTTTTCAGCCACCGATTCGGTGCTTGTGGCAAGGTATTTTTACGATACCAATGGCAATTTAATTCGCACAGAAAACGCTCTGCAAGGCGGTGGTTTTTATGTGAATCGCACAGAGTTTAACGCTTTTAATCGCAAGGTTTCGGCCTTTGATGCCGCGGGCAATCAGACGAAGTATTTTTACGATGAGCGGGGCAATGAAATCGCCGCCGTTGACCCGACAGGGGCGATGGGGCTCAGTCAGTATTCTAATCGAGATCGCCTTGTGCAACGCATAGCCGCCGATGAGTTTTTTAAAAGTGGCACGGCGGGGCTAAGCAGTCAATACCTTTATGATTTTAGGGGTTATTTGTTGAGCGAAACCAATCCCCTTGGTGAGTTGATGACCTATTCTTATGACGCTTTGGGCAATCGCAGGGGAATTCAAGATTATTGGGGCAAATCTCAAGAGGTGGTCTATGAGGGGCGCCGCAAAAAAATGACGGTTTCGCCCGAGGGCAATGGGGTGATTTATGTGTATAACAGCGCGGGGATGATGTCGAAGGTCATCAGTAAATCCCTTAATGTTAGCGACCCCGCTTTTGTCGATAATGAAGTGGCGGGCGATTTTGTTCAGCTCTATCACTACGATAAAGAGGGCCATCTAAGTTATACCGAGAGCGGTGTTTTGGGTTCGGCTAATGGTCTGCTGAAGTCTTCGGTGAAAACTTATAATGCGATGGGTTGGGTCACGCTCGAAGAATTTGCCGATGGCACTTTTATCGAATACAGCTATTATGGTTGGGGAGCGGTGAAAAATCAAACCCGTTATGTGCTCGACAATATGGGCGCGCGCCAAGATATTTCTACGCTCGCTTACACTTATAATAAGTTTGGCAGTCTTGAGAGTATTCGCGAAAATGGCGAACTTGTGCAAACGAATAAGTATGATGCCATTAATCGTTTGGTTGAGTCTCAGAGTCACGGTTTAGGTTCGCAGTTGACTTCTTTTGATGAGTTTGGTCGCGTTGCTAAGGTGAGCGACAGCAGTGGTGTTTATGTGCGCTATGCCTATGACGGGCGCAATCAGGTGCAATATGAATACCGTGCGAACGATGACGGCGTGGGTGAAAAGGTCAAAGAGTATAAGTATGACGCGATGGGTCGGGTGAGCGAGGTGATTGATGAACGAGGGTATTCGCAGTTTAAGAGTTATGACGAGTTGGGTCGTCTTAAGCAGATTGTAGATCACGATGGCAATGGGTCGAGTTTCTTTTATGAGTATAAAGAGGGTTTGCGGCGCGATTCGGTAGAATATGCTGATGGGTCTTGGGATGTTAAGGCGTATGATGCGTTGAATCGGCTTGTTGAGGTGAAAGATAGTCGTGAGGTGAATTCTATTAGAGTTTATAATGGTTTTGGGCTTTTAGGCTCTGAGACGTATTCGAATGGTATGGTTAAGAACTACCTCTACGATGATTTTAATCGACTTGAGCATGTTTCAAAAACTTTTGGGTCTTTAAGTTATAGTCTTGATTATGAATATGATTTGATGAGTCGTTTGACCAAGGTGATATCCATAAACAATGGGGTGTCACGTGTGGTTACTAAATCTTATGACCCTATCGCGCGTACTCTATCGACAACTTATCCCAGTGGCAAGGTCTTGGTGAAAACTATGGATGTTAGGGGCAGAACAAATTCAATTGATTTTGGTGGAGTGAATGTTCTTTCAAATATTGTTTATGATCACAACCGCAAGATATC
>JBNKYI010000034.1:0-12899 GCA_050300815.1 Fibrobacterales bacterium | reverse complement strand
CCTTTGGGCCCAAAAAATTGCGCAAAACCCAGGACAACCCATGAGTAAATACACCCCCAGCGAGATCGAGCCCAAATGGCAAAATTTTTGGGAAGCCAATCAAACCTTTAAAACCACAAATGACTTAAGCAAACCCAAGTTTTATTGCTTAGACATGTTTCCCTATCCAAGTGGCAACGGTTTGCACGTCGGTCACCCCGAAGGTTATACTGCGACAGACATCATTTGTCGCTATAAGCGCGCCAAGGGCTTTAATGTATTGCATCCCATGGGCTGGGACGCCTTCGGTCTACCCGCCGAACAGTACGCAATTCAAACGGGAACTCACCCCGCGATCACCACTCAAAAAAATTGTGACAATTTTAAACGCCAAATCAAAAGTCTAGGGTTGAGTTACGATTGGGATCGCGAGATCAACACCACTGATCCCACCTATTACAAATGGACACAATGGATCTTCATTCGCCTGTACAACACTTGGTTTGACAAAGAAACCCAAAAGGGCCGCCCCATCAATGAGTTGCCCATTCCCGCAGAAGTTGAAGCTGCAGGTAAAGAGGCCGTGCGGGCATACCAAGCAGAAAAGCGCCTAGCCTATTACGACAACGCTCAAGTTTGGTGGTGTGATCACTGCAAAACAGTATGCGCCAACGAAGAGGTGCTACAAGATGGCAGTCACGAAAAATGTGGCACAAAAAATGTTTTTCGCAAAGACCTTAAGCAATGGCAACTGCGTATCCCTCATTATGCCGAACGCTTAATTGAAGGGCTCGACGCACTTGATTGGCCCGAAGGCGTTAAAGACATGCAACGCAACTGGATCGGCCGTTCGACAGGAGCCGAGGTGGATTTTGAAGTTAACGGCCTCAACAGCAAATTGCGCGTTTACACCACCCGTCCCGACACTCTATTCGGTGCCACTTACATGGTCGTCGCTCCCGAGCACCCTCTCTTAGACGCGCTGACTTCGGCAGAGCAAAAACAAGTTGTTGCAGCCTACGTTACTAAAGCGACTCTTAAATCTGAGCTTGAGCGCACCGAGCTTTCTAAAGAAAAAACGGGTGTCTTTACGGGATCTTATGGGATCAATCCCCTCACTGGCAGAGAAATCCCCATTTGGGTCGCCGATTACGTTTTAACGGGTTACGGCACAGGTGCCATCATGGCCGTTCCCGCTCACGATCAACGGGATTTTGAATTTGCCAAAACCTTTGACATTCCTGTGATCTGTATTCAAGAGCCCGATTTTAAAGGAGCCAAAGCCGACCATACCGCTTGTCATAAATGGAATCGCAATGAAATCGGCGAACGTCTCAAAACACCCGAAGGCCAAGCAGAAATTCGCGCCGCTGTTCTCGCAGGCGAAGAGTGTTGGTCTGGCCAAGGTCAGGCGATCAATTCAGCCAACGCCTCTCTCGACCTCAACGGACTCAACAAATCTGAAGCCATTGAAAAAACCACCCAGTGGTTGCAAGATCAGGGCAAGGGCGAGTTTAAAATCAACTATAAAATCCGCGATTGGCTCTTTAGTCGTCAGCGCTATTGGGGTGAGCCCTTTCCTATCATTCACTGGGAAGACGGCGAGGTGAGCACCCTTGAAGATGCAGAATTGCCACTGGCATTGCCCGAGCTCGAAGAATTTAAGCCCTCTGACACCGGTGAATCTCCCTTAGCCAACTCAGGCAAATGGCTCGAAGTCATTGATGCCAACGGCCGCAAAGGCCGTCGCGAAACCAACACTATGCCCCAATGGGCAGGCTCGTGCTGGTATTACTTGCGCTACATTGATCCCCAAAACGACAAAAACCCCTTTGATGAGGCTCTCGAAAACTACTGGATGCCTGTCGACCTTTACGTAGGCGGAGCCGAACACGCCGTTCTTCACCTGTTGTATTCTCGCTTTTGGCACAAAGTGCTTTTTGATCTCGGTGTGGTTTCGACCTCTGAGCCCTATCAAAAGCTTTTTAATCAGGGAATGATTCTCGCTTTTGCCTACGAAACGATCTCAGGTTCGAAGGTACCCTCTGATTTGGTTCGCGAAGATGCTGGCAAGTACTTTCACATCGAAACGGGTGAAGAACTCAAGCAAATCGTTGCTAAAATGTCTAAGTCACTTAAAAACGTGGTAAACCCTGACGATGTGGTCGAAAGCCACGGTGCTGACGCTCTGCGTTTATACGAAATGTTCATGGGCCCCCTTGAAGCCACTAAGCCTTGGCAAACCGCCGGCCTCGAAGGTCAATTTCGCTTTTTGCAAAAGGTCTGGAAGAATTTTGTCGCTGAAGATGGCACCCTCAAGGTCAACGATTCTACGGCAGACAAAAAGCTGGTGCGCTTGCTGCATCAAACCATCGACAAAGTCAGCGGAGACATCGAGGCTTTGCGTTTTAACACCGCGATCTCAGCCTTGATGATTCTCAACAATGAATTGACTAAACTCGATTTCATCCCCCGTGAAACAGCTAAATCTTTTGTGCAAATTCTCGCTCCTTTCGCTCCGCACTTAGGCGAAGAATTGTGGGAAATGTTAGGCGAAAAAAACCTGTGCTTTACCCCTTTCCCCGTCGCCGACGCCGAAAAAATGAAAGAAGATGAGGTGACGATTGTCTTTCAAGTCAACGGCAAGGTGCGCGCGAAACTCGAGGTTCCTGCAAACCTTCCCAAAACAGAAATGGAAAAACTGGCTATGACAGATGAAATCATGCAAAAGTGGATTGCAGGAAAAGAAATTGTCAAGGTGATTGCAGTACCCAACAAATTGATAAATATTGTTATCAAGGGATAAACAAAGCGAGCACTAGCGGTATTTTTCTAATACTCTTTCGACAAAGCCCTCTTCGATCATTTCGTTGAGGGCTTTATTGATTTGTTCAAATTTTACAGGCAACAATTTTTCAGGAGAAAAACGCGCCCTAATTTCATTGCTATCTAGAGGAAAGCGGCCGAACTCTAAGAGCCCCGCGAGGTTTTTTCTTTTAACCAAATACTCAGACATTCGATCGGCATTAACAACAACATCGACTCTCCCATTGAGCAGTTTATTTATGCTTTGCTCTAAATTGAGTGCATCATCGCGCACCAAATATCCCAACTCAAACAGCGAATCTAACTCGGGATAAACATAGCCCAAAATGGTTCCCACTTTGAGCCCTTCCATCTGCTCTAACCTCTCATAGGGGGGATCTGCTTTACGCACAAATAAAAAAACATCTCGCTCAACAAAAAGAACCTCGCTCCATAGATAAGCGGTCTCGTTGGGCGTCCATTTCTTGCTCGAAATAAAACTGACGTCAGCGTCTCCTTTTTGAATGGCCCCATCGAGTCTTTTGCGAGGAATATTTACGTATTCGGGAACGAGGTGAAGGCGCGCCGCCAATTCATCTCCCAAATCTTTAACGATCCCCGCAAGAACGCGCCCCTCGGTGGTCATCACATAGGGTTCTCCATTGTGCTGGCCATAGGCAATTCTTAAATAAGGCCCTTGTTCATCGGCGCGAACCCATGTTAAAAACAAATAAATACAGTAAATAGATAGAGTCGCTACACGTTTCATCAGATGTCGAATGCTTTAAGTTACATGACCTTCTTTGTATGAATTTTAAAGAGATCTAGACAAGCTTTTTTTAACTTACACCGCATAGGCGGGTTATTTAAGTTCCAATCAATCAGGCCTATTTGCAAACATAACCCCACCCCGTATTATTTCTTACCTAAGTTCATTAAAGGCAAAGGGTTAGGGCTGTCGCCATTGATGAAGTAGACTTGACTGGCCGGGTTTTGAGAAATTTTTTCCATCGCCTGAATCGCTTGCAGTTGAATATATGCCGGATTTCGAGCGATCGCTTGGTTTAACTTTTGAATTTTATAGGCTTCTGCATCGGCCATAAGCTTAATCTTCTTTGCCTCTTCTTCAGCGGCCGCTCTCTCGGCTTGCGCTTGAGCTAGCTTTTGTTCTTGCTCAACCTTAAAGCGGGTCAATTCTGCCTTTTGCTCTTCGGCTTGTTGCTGGCGACGCTTTTTGCGCTCTACCGCCTCGCGAATCACTGTAGGTAATTGCACTCCGCGAATCAGCACCTCTTGCACTTCGATCCCTTTGGGTGCACAATACTCTCTAAGCCCTTCTAAAAGCGACGTTTGCACCGTTTGTTGCACGTCTTTTTGATAAAAGTCTTCGGCTCTCTCTACGCTCTTTGATATCTCGCGCAACAACGACCTAAACTTGGGAACCATGTGCACTTGAACCAATTGTTGCAGAGTTCCCGTTTCATTGACAATCGAGGCCACCATCGCTCTATTGACGCGGTATTGCAACGAAACATCAAAGTTAGTGATCATTTGATCCATGCTCGGCACACCCACCTGTTCCATTTTTAGCGACTTTTGCCTGACATCATAAAGGTGAAATTTGTAAAGAGGGTTAACAATGTGTAAGCCCTCGTCATAGCTCGTGGCCACTTTGCCAAACAAAGTCGCCACCTTAACGTGACCCGCGGGCACCGTTTCAAACATTGTAAAAGCGCTCACGATGACAATTATTAGAATGATCGGAATCAGTAAAGCTTTGATTGCAAGTTTCTTTTCCACTATGCCTCCTCATTGAATTCGTAGCAGAATGGTAACAATTTAAACCGCGCTGTTGTCGGTTTGCGAAAATCGAACCTTAAGGTTTGATAAAAACTTGGTGAGATTTCGTTTTAAAACCATTTTCGACCCACACAAAGAGATAATTCCCTGGCGAATTCGCCAGATAGCTGCTGACCTCATTCATTGCTCTGGGGCTTCGCACCGTGCTCATTAAACGTCCCTCGCTATTGTAAATCTCTATTTGATTTCCACTTTGATTTAAAAACTGTTCAATTCCATTTAGCGACCCATCAGGTTCACGCCCCCTAGGCTCTGAAGTATTTAAGGCCACCGTCTGAGAAATAAATTCAGCACTCACCTTTAGATCGCTATACATCTCCCATTGTATTGGATTTGCCTGCCCCGCAAGATCTCCCAGCCATTGATTAAATGAATAACCCTCTTGAGGTATCGCTTCTATACGAACCGTTTTACCTTCGGCAAGCCATTCATCTGAAATGCGAACCTGACCGTATAGACTGGTATCTGCCGTGATGTGATAAAACGTTTGCACTCGATCGATGGCACTTCCCTTAAACTGTGTATTGGTAAATCGCAAGCGATAGGGCCATTGCTCGTCATTGCTATTATCATCATCCCAAGGATGTCGCCAATGATTTTGTGGGGCACCACTAACGACAAGCCATAGGGATTTCGCACTTTGGGGCACTTCAAAAAACATCGAGTCTAAAGGATTCCCTCCCTTATATTCAAATGCCTGCATAGGTCCATAAATGCGAGAATCATCTTGAAGCAAAGCCACAAATCCCGCTCGCCAACCGGCTTGCTCGTAGTTCTTATTTCGATAGCCTTGCGCCCCCGCTAGACCTTCCCATTCGACAAGGATTCGCCTCTGCATTGTGGGTATTTCAAGTTGAATGCTATTATAACCGTAATTTTCAAGTGTCTCTGCCGAATCTATTCTGTAAAAGGAATTTTGATCAGCGTTGAATTTCACCTGGGGCCTCGCGGCGAGATAGGATTGGCCGTAACTTTTTATCAAGGGCAAATCCCATGTGGTTAAACGAGCGGCGTGCTCATACATCTCATCATTAAATTCGCTTTGTGAAATCGCATTTAACCTCTGATAAGCTTCGATGGGATCTTCGGGTTGCTTGGCCCCTCTCCACAATTTCCCCATAAAATCGATTCCGCGCTTATAAGCCCAATAGTCTGGCAAAAAGTAGTTGGCGTATCGAGGTGTTTCATGAATGATGTGCAGGTGATTGTTTTTCACATATTCGCCAAAATCCCATACTTTAAATTGTTCATTTGGGTAGACCTTAAAGGATTGCCATTGAGCCACTTGTTCCCAAAAACCATTCCCGCCCGAAGCGTTGGGCCCGAAGCCATAGCGAAGACCTCCTCCGGGCACGTCGGCACCCGTCATGTATTCAAAGCAGTGGCCAATCTCGTGGGCAACAACGGTAGGGATATTCGCCGCAGCAGGGTTAACATGCAAGGTTCCCACCTTATCATCTTGGCCCGAACCATAAGCACTCCAATCTGTCGAATAAAGCAAAAAGATCATCTGCTTATATTGATCCGTCTTAGACTTGCCTTTTTCGACCATCTTGAGTTCTTCAAGCATCACCTTAAAGCTCTCTTCTGCCGTCTGTTTCAATTGCTCCATATTGACATAATAATCACCTTGAGCTTGCGCGGGGTCGGCTCCAAATCCGGGCTCCCAAAAAATGATCCAATTTTCGGTTTCTACACTTCGCCGATAGCTCCATTGACTCGATGAATCATTTAAATCCATCCCTGCGTTGGTTATAAAAGTGGGGATATAGATTTGTTTTTGCGCAACTTGCCCGAAGGCTTGCCCCGAAAAAACGGAGGTCAAAAAAATCAGCACACTTAACGAAATGAGGCCAAAACCCCTCTGAGGATTGAATGACATAAAACCCCTTCTAACGGCTATGAATCCTTCAAACTAAATTCTAAAAACGTCTTCAAGACAAAATAAAGTATTTAGCGGCTGCCCGATTTTATCTTAGCCCGCACCAAGAACGCAAACTGCTCTGAGGTACCTCTGAGGTACCTCTGAGGCCAGTCTGCAATCATACCTAGATCGTTGCCATTTTAGCACCAATCAATCAGGCCAGTTTATATCTGTTGGGTATTGACAGATTTTTAGTCAACATCCGTCAATTTATTCAATATTCTTTTCCTATCCCTATTTTTTGAGATTAAATTAATGCCCAAAGAAGTGAATTTAAACCCTCACCGATAGGCCACATATGAAAATAATAAGTAACCCAAAAATCCTCAGTCTCTTGTTTCCCTTTACCCTTGCGATGGGAACGGCTAACGCCCAAGTCACTCTGACCGTTGATACCACAACTCAAAAGACAATAAGCCCTTACGTCTATGGGAATAACGACCACAACTATTTTTCAGGCTCGGGAATGACCTTTCAACGCCAAGGTGGAAACCGCTTTACGGGTTACAACTGGGAAACAAATGCCAGTAACGCCGGTTCGGATTGGCAACACAGCAGTGATGGCTATTTGAGCAACAGTGACGTACCGGGCATTGTAGTGACCGATTTTGTCGATGCTGGCAATAGCCGCAGTCAAAAATCAATCGTGACCCTGCAAATGGCAGGCTATGTCGCCGCTGATAAAAATGGAGCCGTTTCTGTGGCAGAGGCCGCTCCCAGCTCGCGCTGGATACCCGTTCATGCCGCCAAAGGCAGCGCCTTTGTGACCACTCCCGACCTAACCGACAGCGCTGTTTATATGGACGAATTCGTCAACTTCTTAGTCTCTAAATATGGAACCGCCGCACAAGGCGGGGTGCAAGGTTATTTGCTCGATAATGAGCCTTATCTCTGGAATGGCACCCACCCTCGTATCGTACCTACCGCCGCCACTTATGCGAGTGTCCTCGCCAAGAGTATTCCTTTGGCCAAAGCCGTTAAAGCCGTCGACCCCAGCGCCGAGGTCTACGGAGGTGTTCTTTTTGGATGGTCAGCCTATTCTGACGCTTGGTCTGACCTCTCTGGCACCTGGTTTTTTGACAAGTTTTTACAAGACATGAAGACCGAAAGCGAAAGCGTCGGCAAACGCCTTTTAGACGTTATTGATATCCATTGGTACCCCGAAGCTCAAGGTGAAACCGATTGCCGTATTTTGATGTCTACAAACTGTAACCAAACCTCAGACCTTCAGTCTGAAGCGCGTATTCAAGCTCCTCGTTCACTTTGGGACACGACCTATACTGAAACCAGCTGGATTGCCACTTGGATGACTCAAGGTCCTATCAAACTCATTCCCCGCTTAAACGAAAAAATTGCCGCTAACTATCCGGGAACTAAATTTAGTGTGACCGAATGGGATTTTGGGGCGACCGAACATTGGAGCGGGGGGTTAGCCGTAGCCGATGTTCTTGGCGTTTACGGTAAATTCGGCGTTTATGCCGCAACCTATTGGGGCACTCTTGACGCCTACGGCCAAGCTGGCTTTAAAATCTATGGCAACTACGACGGCAGTGGCAGTCGTTTTGGCGATATTGCCTTGGGAGCAACATCAAGCGATAACGGACTCGTTTCTATTCACGCCGCGAAGCAATCAAGTGACCCCAAAGTGCTTCACCTTATTGCCATCAACAAATCAAGCACTGCTGAAACCGCAACATTTAATCTTCAAAATGTCGGAATCAACCTAAATACAGGCGCCGTTTGGGGTTATGACTCAGGCTCTAGCAACATCACTCAACGCACCGCCGTAAGCTCAATCGTTTCAAATACTTTTGCCTATTCACTGCCCGCTCGCTCTGTTCTGCATTTTGTTTTAGAAGGCGATGCCGTTACAAACAATCAACTGTCTCAAAACCCCGGCAAAGCATTTGTTTTGAACGGTGATGACTTGCAATTCACCGCCGAAAAAGCAGGGCTGTATACCATTCAGGTTTTTGACAATCAAGGCCGACTCTTGCGTCAAAAAGCGTTTAACGCGAATTCTGCTGAAACCGTGCAACTCACAGGCTGGTCACAAAAAGGAACCCTTTTGAAAGTTACAAGTTCTGCTTTAGCTAAACCCATCGTGTTTGCACAATAAAATTCTTAGTCTAATCCATTCGATTTGTTTTGGGAGAGTGTGGCTTCACCACTCTCCCATTTTATTTGGATGCTCTCTTGACTTAAAGCCTCAATCACTTCTTATAGCAATCCCTTTGCCATCAACTTTTTCTTTACCGCGCTTGCCTTTTGTTTGCCCACATACCTTAGCATATGCGCGTTAATCATTTCAAAATCTTTTGAAAACTTTTCTTTAATTGAAGCAATGCGCATTATATCGTTTGACTCTATCAAGAGGGTTTCGGTTACCACCACAGGTTCTTTGGGACGGGCAAGATGCCTAATCTCACTCACCACATTAGGGGGGATTTTATTCTGTGAAAATTCTTGCAAAGTATTTATCAATTCTTGTTCAGAAAATCCCATCTGAATCGACCGCAAAATCGCCTCTTTACTGAGTTTAACCGGACCATCGACGATGTATTCATCACAGAAAAGATGATAAACATGCCCCAAGTATAATTTCTGATCGGTTTGAAATAGGGTATGGTCTGAATTAACGATAAGGCATTTTGGCGGTGACATTGGCTTACTTGATTTTTGTGAACCAAGATTGAAATACTCTGTGCCTTCATTGGTTAACAAAAGGACCAGTCCTTTTTCTGAGTGAAGAATTTGCACCAAACCAAAGTAGATCAGTACCGCCACATTTTTTAAGAAGTAAAATGGATAGATTTCTTGTGGACTTCCTCGCCAACCGCGCCAAGCAGACATGACTTCGGGGTTGCTCATCAATTCAATTCGAAGGGGGTTGGCTTCGTGCTCTATTTTATTGATCAATGAATTTAATGGATAGCTCTTAGCTAATTGTTTAAGATGAACCGAGAGAGATTCCCACATCACAAGGGTTTGCGCCTTCCAAGGCATGGGTTGAGCATCCCAACCATCAAGCCACTTGACCCACTCACTACTCACTTGTGTCTTGCCAATACTAAGCGTTTTTAAAATGGTTTCTTTTTGATTTTTCGCATTTAACTGCAAAAACGTCTCGGCTTCTGCACTGGGTTTGACCAACCACTTGCGCGCGCTTTTTTTGATGGTCGTTATCAGGTTATTATCAGATAAAATTTGATAACAAATGCGTCCGCGTTGCAAGTCTTCCACTCCCCAGTCACCTAATAGAGGATGCGTTTTAGCACAATTCGAAATAATTTTGCGGTGATTGACCGCCGAAACGCCACCCATCATTAATTCATCTACATCATGAGTTTCTATGTATTTAAGGAAAAACCTCAGGTCGTAGAGTACTTGATCGCATTGATAAATCAAATGTTTTGGAGCCACTTCGGGGAGTTTAATTTCGACATCAAAAACTTCATCTTTCATTGCAGGGATAACCCAAACGATGTCGAGATCAGAATCAAGCATCGGCAAGAACAGGGCATGTAAAGCATTGTCGATAAAAAATTTGAACTGAGTGATTTCGTGCCTTATTCCTTTATGTTGAGTATCAATCAATTTTAATAGGTCTGGCGTAGAGACCGCAGTCACATCTTCACCGCCCTGTTCTTCTGCAATCGCTACCACTGCTTTTATTTGTTTAAAAAAATCTTTTTCAATGATGTCGAGACATTCAAAATTATACTTCAAATTTCGATTGGCAAAATATTCAATTTCATTTTTAGACTCGACTATCTCGCGTAGATAAACTCCAGAAAACCACCTTGAGCACATACCGCTTTTGATACGATCTAAATTGTAATCTTCTTGACTAATAAAAACACGCTGGTCTTTTTGCGTGAAGGCCTTACCAAACTCCCAATAGGCATCGAGCAATTCTAACTGTGACCAGAGATATATTTTATCGACCACCCTCAAAAAGCGCAGGGCTTCTTTTTCGATATTGATTTTATAGAAATCGGGATTTTCATTATCAATGAAACCGTGCTTAACTAAAACACCTCTGTCGATCCCTGATATTTCTCTAGCGCCCATAAGCCCTGCTTTTAACTTAAGGATCAAAAACCGTTGCTCTGGGCTGAGCTTTTTCCACTTTTTATACCATTTGGGGAAGGTATCCCATTGGGCAGCGATATTATTCATAGGATCTCGTGCACCTTAGTTGCAATTGACTTTTCTTTAAATTTAATTGACTTCTTAATTTACTTAGACGATTAATTTTTCAAGTATGTAACCAAGATCTTAAATAAAAGGGCCTGTTTTTTGATCCCCATTAGACTTCAAAAGTCTAATTCTTCTAATTCAATAGGCTGTTCACTCATGCCCTCAAATTCATTTTGAAAAACTCTTTTTAATTCTTTGAGTTTAGGGTTTAATAGATCACTTAAAGGCTTACGATGGCTTAGCAAATACACTAAAGTGCCTTTGCGTATTTCTTCAGTAATTCCCTCATTTTTAAGCAGCAGCCATATATCGAAAAAGTCTCTAGGGTGTTGACGGTCTAAAGCCGCACAGATTTTACCCCCATACAGATCTCCCATTGATAAAACTGGCACTTCGACAAAACCAAATTCATCTTCTGCCCTAGGGCAAATTGCTTTTTGCTGAACCTGAAAAGCGATTCCTCTTAGCACAGGAGAGAGCTCTATTTTGACATTGACATCTGCTCTTTGCACCACTAACCGAAGTGCATCTTCTTTATTTTCATAACTTTTTTGAACGACCACCCCACTCATACGTTTTTCAATTGTTTCCGCAATTTCATCCAATACAGCTCTTATGGTGTGCAATGCCTCTGTTCTGGGCTCTCGCCCTAAATAGGCCAAATCAATATCTACCGATAAACGGGGCAGGTCTCGATAAAACAAGTTGATCGCTGTACCGCCTTTTAGAGCAAACATTTCTCTAGTAAAAATTAAGGGGAAAATTTGTACTAAAAACTGCACCTGTCTATAATATACCGAGCCTCTTTCCCTCATTGCGTCCCCTCTTGCATCTCTTTGGGCACCGTGATTAAAAGGTCTTTATCTAATACCCCATCTTTAGCTACCCTGCGCTTACCTGAGCCTAAGTCAAAATCATTAGATTGCAGGTGTTGGCTATAGGGATATTGGTAACGCTGGGTAAACCAAAAAAAGAGCCTTTTGGCTTTTACACTTTTACACGCGATTAAACACTTCGTCATTTTGCGGGGAGATAACTGAGTGAGACTTTGGATGATATGATCTGCCATTTCGAAACTCACTTTATCAGGCACCTGATGTAGTAATTCAAGAACTGCCATTTCGGGTGTTGATAGTTCTATACGAAATCCTTTTCGCTCTATCTGAGTCGTCATACCATTTGATGAACAGGCTTGTAGAGTTGAATAATCCCACAACCTTGACCCGCTGCACCAATCTGCCTCTAATCCTTTTATCTGACTTGCAACCGCCTTGATATTTGCAGGTATATGAGACTCACTCAAAAGAGAAACTCGTTGCAAGTTGCTAAAAGAAACGTTATGCACAAAACCCTGCCAGCGCAATGCCGACTCTGCCCCTAGCCATATTTTTTGTTGCATAAGGTATGGAAGCGAAGCTAAAAAACCCTCGACACTCACTGAAGATTCACTCCAACTGTAGATCCCTTTGGCCGCCAATCTAAACTTGCCGTTTCTCACATTGTTATCTAGAGTGTATGCCTGAACCCCTTTAGCAAGTAGGTATTTTCTTGGTAAAACCAGGCCCTTAGGGAAGTTTTCTTGCAGTATTTTGCTCATTGGTACTTTGGCTTGCATCTATGGAAGCGGTTTATTTAATTGCACTATAACGACATCTTTTACAGTTTAGAGGTGATTTTTTAAACCCATCAAATTCGATGTGTTAAAAAATAGCTTTTGGTGTTTCTTCTTAATTTCAATCCTTTAATCACCAGAAAAGAAACCTCTCCCCACCCATCTTCGTTCTCGAGCATTATTTCAATCAGATCATCCCCACTGGCGTGGGGAACACTTCATCGCGCGTCATCTCAATAGACGGATGATCGGATCATCCCCACTGGCGTGGGGAACACATCTGCAACATCTGGCGGGCTGGAACAGATAACGGATCATCCCCACTGGCGTGGGGAACACTGCATCTGCTGACGCGTCTAGAATCCCACGGACGGATCATCCCCACTGGCGTGGGGAACACCACATTATCCGCAGATTCCGTAGCTGTTGGATCGGATCATCCCCACTGGCGTGGGGAACACAGATTTATCCGCTACCCGATCAAGTCTATTCACGGATCATCCCCACTGGCGTGGG
>JBNKYI010000033.1:0-12965 GCA_050300815.1 Fibrobacterales bacterium | reverse complement strand
CGAGCATCTGCCGATGCTGAGCGGTCACACAGACTTTGACGGAAAAGTCTTCGGGACGCTTTTGCAGTTCCTTGATGACCGGGGCCATTTTGATAGCCTCCGGCCGGGTGCCGAATACAAAAAGGATCTTCTTCATAAAATAGTTTCGTATGCCTTGATCGTCTGGTCGGCGATCTTTTGCCAGTCAAATTTCTCAATTGAATATTGCTGGTGAATTTGAAATTTCTCGCACCCAAGCGGCGATAGAAGGTGACCCAACAAAGACGACGTCTGCAATCAAGGTGGTGGCAACAGATACCCTTAAGGATATTGCCGCAAAGATTAATGCGGCAGATGGGATAGGGGTTTCTGCGAGTATCTTGACTTTAGGGCCGAGTGACGAACGTTTGGTGCTTACCTCAAGAGATGAAGGCAGCAACGGCTTTTTTGTCAATAATGTCAGCGGCAACGCTTTAGGGGCAACGGGTTTGGGGTTTATTTCAGACACTCAGAGTGCTCAGTCTGATTTTGCTTTTGTTCTAGAAGCCGGAGGGGCGGCCGCAGAAACCTCGACATTGAGAGAGTTGACAACAGGAATAGGCTCTAACAACTTGACTGCAGGAGATGCCTTTCGAGTGAGTGGCACTCGGGCAGATGGAACGGCGGTCGCAAATACGGATTGGGTTTTCGACCCAGATACAAATACCGTTAGAGACTTTCTCGATCAAATCGAAAGCGCCTTTGGGGCGACTGTGTCAGCAAATCTCAACGATTCAGGTGAAATTGTTTTAACGGATTTAAGTGGTGGATTGACCAATATTGATTTCAACATTGAATTAATTGACGATGGTTCGGGCTCTTCGATTCACACCGGCGCCAGCGAAGGACGCAATGTTTTTAACAACGTATTGGCGAGCGGCACGAATGCTTTCTTTAAGCTAGATGGACTTTCGGTGAGTTCGCAAAGCAACACTGCCGGAGACTTGGTGCAGGGAACAAAAATAAACCTCAAGAAAGCCTCTCCTGGGCAGACCGTAAAGGTAAGCTTGAGTCACGATATTGGTGGGATAACGAACAAGATTAAAGAGTTTATTGATGAGTATAATGCACTGTTGAAGTTTATTGATGAGAAATCAAAGGTTGAGGTTAAAGAAAAGAAAGATGGCGAGAGCGGAGGTGCGACCGTTGGAAGCAAAGGGCCGTTGGCGGGTGATTCTACTGTGCGTCGTTTGCGCGCCGAAATTCAAAAACTTTTCACCTCTCAGGTTGATGAGCTAAATGGAATCACTCAGTATAGCTCTTTGGCTAGGGTGGGAATCACCTCTTCAAAAACAGATGGATCTCTTGAAATTGATAACGAAGATTTGAAAAAAGCTTTAGAAACCGATTTTGATGGGGTGCGTCGGTTATTTGCCGCCTCGGGCGTGAGCGATAATCCCGAGTGGGAGTTGGGGCGTTATACCAAAGACACAGAGTCGGGAGTTTATGCCGTTGATGCGGATGGGAATCTAATTGATGGGGCCGCCGCGAAACGCCTGGGGTTGACCTTGACTTCAAAAGAGGGAAACGCCAAAGGACTTTCTATCAAAGTGGGGGCAGGTGGCGGAACCGGAAGCTTTACCTTTGTGCGGGGCTTGGCTTCTAAAATGGAGCAATACTACCAAAGAGCGAATGATTTTGTTAGCGGAATTTTTAAAGACACGCGAGAAGCTTTTAAAAGACAGATTGATGAATATGATGAACGGATTTTTGACATGCAAGACAGGGTAACGACCTATACTGCTCGACTGACCAAACAATTTGCAGACATGGAGCAAAGCATCTCTAGGCTGCAATCTCAACAACAATCTTTTGCCGCTCAAATAAGTGCTGCTTAACCCCGGAGGAATAATGTACGGAAAAAATAACGCGAAGGCCTATCAAAATTCTGAAATTTTGACCGCAGATCGGGGAAAACTATTGCTGTTGGTTTATGACCATTGCTTAAAATGGTGTGTCAAAGCCATTGAGGCAATCGAAGCGGGTAATATTGAAAAACGAACAAAAGCAATATTTAAAGTTCAAGACGGAATTACAGAACTTATTTGCTCTCTAGATTTTGAAAAAGGAGGAGAGGTTGCGACTAACTTGCATCGCCTCTATGATTTTTACAATCGACATCTAAGTGAAGCAAACGTTAAAAACTCAGCCAAACACGTGCAGGATGTGCAAGGGATGTTGCAAAACTTGAGAAGTGCTTGGGAAGAGTGTATCCGCAGTGTGCGCAATCGTCCTTCAATGAATATGAACCTCAACAATCAATCTTATGTCTCAATCCTCGGTTGATTTGTCTTCGTCGCCCTTAAAGTTTGTTTTAAGCTTATATGGCGAAATGAAACGGCTTTATCGTAACGCTCTTGAGTTAGGAGAAAAGGTATTTGTCATTTCTTTTGACGATATCCCTCAGGTCATTGAAGAGCGCAATCGCATATTGAATCGAATAGGAGAGATTCAGGCTAAGGCTGAAACCTTAGTCGAAGAGAATCGATTTACGGGATCAGCGTTGGCTCAATTGCAAGAAGCTCGCCATCAAATTAAAGATTTGAAACCTCTGTTTCACGAACAGTTGTTCAAGATGAACAAGTATTTTATCCCTCAATTAAAATCAAAACGAACCGAAATGATTAGTGTAAACAAGAGCGGACGAGCGGCTCTAGCCTATGTGAAATCGCCGGGTTTCTTTAAAGGCAAATGAGTTTGGAATGATGCACAGGGCTCGTTTGCGATAAGCGACACATGCGTTAAGAATCTTCTGTTGTCGAAGAAGGCTCATATCGAAAAGCGTTTTTTTGTACTGCATCGAATCCGTCTAAATATTTTAGCAAATTGCGTCGATCGAGTTCTTTCTCAATTCGGCGAATGAAACGGTCTAGCGAAGCTTCTTCTGAATCGAGAAGCAAGAGAGCGATGCCGCGATTGTTTTCTGCAAATCCGCGAATGTCACTTCCGCGCAATTCGCTGGCCAGACAATAGAGAATCGCCTTCCACACTTTTCGTTCATTTTCGTGGTTGCACGCCGACCGAACCAAATTTGAAAAGGGGATCTCTGCGTAGGTAAAGGCTTTGCCAAAGAGTTCTGCGCGAGCTCGCTCTTCATAAATCCGTCGAGAAATGTTTTCAGAGCTATAGAGATAGAAGTCTTTGCGATAAACATCTGAAATGCGAAGTATTGTCGTATAGTCCATGGATAGCCCTTAAAGATGCAAAATTATAACCAGCCGGCTATAAAGAGTCTGATCTTTTCAAATTGGAGCTTGTGCTTTGCACGGGCTTTTTGGGGAATAAAAATCGGCCACTTGTTTTGACGGGCAATCTGAGTGAGTTTTTTATTGGGATTAACGGCGGTGGGGTATTCGGTGTATTCAAGCAAGAAACGATCGCTGTGATGATCTGAAAAAGAGAGAAACCCAATGCCTTTGGTCGGAAATTTCATCTCTTCAACTAAGTATTCGACCTTGCGGGGGCCTTTAAAGTTAAGCTCTTGAAAAAGAGGAGGATTCCACCACCCTCCCGACTTTTTGGGAAAACTCATAGGGGTCGATTTAAAAAGATCTAAAGGAACAAGAGAGGGAAGGCCCTTTAAATAGAAGCCGGCTGAGGCTGTAAGAACACCTATTGAGAAGCCCTCGTTGCGAAGTCGTTTGAGGCGCAGCAGCATGTCTTCGTAAAATAAACTGGGCAAGACAGAGCGAGAGAAATCTTCAACACACTGAGTGCGTTCGTCTTCGCTGAGACATCCTGAGGGCAAAAGAAGTAAACGCTTAAAGGTCATCTTGTCGATAAGGCGCAAAGCCAAAAGAATCATACCCGCCCACAAAATCGGGCCGTAAAGTCGCAGTTTGGGATGGCGTTTAAATAAAAAGCGATTCCAATGCAAAATGCTATCCCCTCTTACAAGGGTGTCGTCAAAATCAAAAAAGGCCCATGCCACAGTTATAATCCTATATCCCCGTCAACGGGATTTGAAATTTATTAATATTTCTGCGGAACCTTAAGCAAAGTGTAATGTGAAATTTCTAAAAGAAATAAGAAACAGTGGCCCGGCGAGATTTACGAAGGCTTTAGCGCTAAAAAAATTCCCTGGATATCGACACAGAGACCTGACAGAAAGTGAAATCGTTTCTTTAGAAAGAGACTCTAACTTTTCAGAAAACTGGTCATTGGTTAAGGTGGCCCAAGATTTTCAAGTGGGCCGAATTCGCAATTGCATTTTTTCGGGCAGTCTTTATTTACCCAATTTTTTTGGAAACGTCTTAGGACCCGATGGGGTGCATATTCCCACGGGGCTTTATCACTCGCATTTGCATAATGCCTTTGTCGAGAACTGCCACGTCAGTTATGTTTCTCTGGTGTCAAATCAGGTGCTTTCGCAGGGCGTTATGTTGCGCCATGTGGGATCGATTTCTCACGTCGGGGTCAGTCGTTTTGGAATCGGCACTCGCATTCAGTTGGGATCTGAAACGGGTGCTCGCAAAATCCCTTTGTTTCCTGGAATGGATTTAAGCCACGCTCATGAGATGTTAGAGAGAATGGGGGATGCGGCGGAGTGGAATGAGCTTAATGAAAAGTTTGAAAGAATCTGTCTTGAGTTTGATTCTCCTCTTGGGCACGTCGGAAAAGACGCCATTATTACAAACACGCAAACGGTGCGCAACAGCTGGATCGGTGCCTCAAGTCAGATTGACGGTGTTGTGAAAATCTATCACAGTTGCTTAATCAGTGCAATGGAGCAACCCATTTCTATCAAAGATGGAGCAATTGTCGAGCATTCGATTTTGCATTGGGGGGTTCGCATCCGTTCGCACGCTCAGGTCACGCGCTGTTTGATGATGGAATCCTCTGGCGCTTCGAGAGGGGCAAGGGTTTTGCAATCGGTGATTGGCCCAAATTCTTTGCTCGAACAGGGCGAAGTCAGTCATAGCTTGTTGGGGCCTTTTGTCGGCTTTCACCACCAGAGTTTATTGATATCCACTCTTTGGCCTGAGGGCTTGGGCAATGTGGCACACGGAGCTTGTGTGGGCAGCAATCACACGGGTAAAAAACCCAATCAAGAACTTATTCCCGGCAGAGGGATGTTTTTTGGCTTAGCCTGTCAGGTGTCTTTTCCTGGCAATTACGAAGGGTCGCCTTGGTCTTTAGTGGCTAGCGGCACTCGACTGCCTGCTCAACGGGTGTCAATGCCTTTTGCTCTTTTTGCTGAAGGACGTGAAGGGTTGAAAATATTGCCCGGTTGGGTCATTGGCTATAACGCTTATGCCCTGAGTCGAAATCCCCACAAGTATCAACGGCGAAATCAGTGCCGTCGCCAACCCTTAGATTTTGATGTTTTTACAGACAAAGTTTTGGTTCAGGTGATACAGGCTTATCACCACTTAGATGGGCTAAAACTTAAACCTCGCTATGATAAATCGGATTTGCCTGCGTTGGGTGAATGCTCACTTGAAGAGTCTGATCGTCAAAAAGCATTGATATTTTATAAGCAGTTTCTCGAACGTGGTTTTTATCTAAAGATGGTTGAGCAAGCTGAAAAAAGTTTGGATCGCCTAAAAGCAGAAACTTCAGTGCGCAAACTTTTGGCCACTGACCTTCTTAAAGATTTAGCCAAGGTGGTGAATCCGCCTCAGCATTTATATCTAGCGATCAAACGACATCGTGGGATAGAGAAGGCTTGGTTTGAGATGGCCATGGAAGGTCTCAAAAGAGAACGCGTGCGCGGCCGTGAAATTATTGATGACTACGATGTGGCTAACCCTATTGAAGACCCGCAAAGCGAAGAGATCTTTCAAGATCTCGATAAGGCGAACCAACGGGTACGAGCGATATTGGCTGCGTTGAAATAACGATGCTCGGGGGAGTGATAGTGAAATGCGATAGGGATAGGGAATAATGGCAGAGCAAATCAATATGTTCGATGAGAAGTCATTAGAGCAAATTCATGATCCACAAAATAAAGGCTTTAGCAGATTTATTGTCTATGTAGATGAAAGTGGTGATCATAGTATTGAGTCAATAGATGACAAGTATCCAGTTTTTGTATTAGCCTTTTGCGTTTTTTATAAAAAGAATTATTGGGAAAGGGTTGTGCCATCTATTGAAAGGTTTAAGTTCCAAAATTTTGGTCATGACGGAATTATTCTTCATGAAAATGAATTAAGGAAAGAAAAAGGCCCTTTTAAGTTTAAAGATAGAAATGAAAAAATAAGGTTTCTCGATCAATTAACTGCTGAAATTATTGATAACAATTTTATACTCATAAGTTGTGCCATTGATAAGAATAAATTGCAGGGACGAAGTAGACAAAATGCTTATCATATTGCGCTAAAGCATTGTATCGAATCATTAGAAGAACTTATGCTTGAGAAGCGGCAAGCAGATAAACGAACTCACATTGTAGTCGAGCAAAGAGGAAAAAAGGAAGACAGAGAGTTAGAGCTTGAGTTTCGCAGAATCTGTGATGGCGATAATTCAAGAGAAAAGAAGTTGTCTTTTGAGTTGGAATTTGCGGGCAAGCAAGTGAATTCAGCAGGCTTACAAATTGCTGATTTAGTTGCTCGCCCCATTGGGCTTCATATCCTTAGACCTCAACAAACAAATAGAGCTTTTGACGTATTAAAGGAAAAATTCTTTTGTAGTGGAGGACGAAAAAATTTGGGAGAAGGTATTCACGGGTATGGTTTAAAAATTTTTCCAGAGTCCTAAAAAGCGAAAAACCTCGATGTAACTCACCAAGGTTGTAACGCCGACCGGGTTCTCCCAATCCATTTATGTTCCAAATGTAAATGTTGAATTGAATGAAATCAAGTTAAAATATTCTAAATCAGGGAAAAAAGTGAAAAGCTGTATTTATAATTCGGATCGGAAATAGGGATTACTGGTAGATTGAGTTATCCATACTCAGAAAACAATATGGATCTTGATTGGATACTTCAACGGGATGAAGTTAAGGGTCACCACAAAATAGAAAAACGTGTCGCAGATGAAGTAGAGGACTTGGAAGAGAGTGGTGCGTGCTATTGTTATTTATATTAATAAGATGCAACCAGAATACATTACCTATTAAGATCTCTTTAAGATATACTTACGTGAAGGGAGGATTTCTTGTTGATGTCGATGGATGAACGATCAATAGATTTGATACGTAGATCAGAAATAGAAATCAACCCTAAAGGAAAATCAATTTCTGGCCAAAAGCCCATTGAAAAAGCCACTCATTTCCTTTATGAGTTTAATACTGCGATGGATTTAATAAATGCTATAAATCCAATCAATTCGGAACTGTATGCTTCTAGTACAGCATATAATCTTAAAAATAAATTTATATTTCGAGGTCACCTCGATAGCAGATGGCATCTTGTGCCTTCCTTCGTTCGAAAATTGTTGGCTGATTTTCCAGATCGTTTTAATGATCATTATCATGCTTTTCATAGTTCGTTAGAATTAAAATACCTTCTTCAATTTTTAGTTGGTTTAAGTGATCAAGGATTTCATTTGGGAAGTAAAGCTTCAGAGATGGTACAAGCTTATTTCAAAAGACCCAATAATGCATACTCAAACTATCCAATTTTAAATACCGACGATTATAAACCATGGTATTTAGATTTCCCATTCAATGGGTTAGAAAATGAATTAGCACTAGCACAACATTATCGAATACCAACACGCATTCTTGATTTTTCATATAGTCCACTTAAAGCACTATTTTTTGCAACTAGAAATTTACCATTCAAAAGCAGTTACGTAGACCATAAATCAAATCCTGATTTGAAAATTGGCATTTGGGCAATTCCCATTCGACTCATTGAGTTGCTTGGAATGGATCAATCAAAAATTGCACTACTTCATGCTCCAAGCTATCAGAATAAAAATATAAATGCGCAAGAAGGACTATTTGTTAATTGGATATATGGTGATGGAGGAAATGCAAAACACGAAGTTGAAAAAAGATTTTTATACCTTGATGAATATTTAAAATTCCTCACAGATAGTTCAAAGTTTAAGGACATTATAGAAGGGAAAATTGGTAAGCCCATGCTGTTGACTCTACCCTATAGCGAAGCTGATGATGTAATTAAATACCTTGAATTTTCAAATATAAAATGGACAACGATACAACCGGATTTATATGGTGTTGCTCAATTCGTAGTTGATAGAGGTTACACATGGTAAGAGATTAGTCGGAGTTGATATTTAATGGATCGAGGGTGTAATTTTTTTGTGTAAATGGTTTTTATAACGGTGCCCTTCCTTCGAATTTGACCGCTAATTGTTGAACAACTTTACCCCAGTACCTAGATGGAATTGTCCGCTTTTTGGAAATATTGTTCAGACTTAAGTATAGTAACTTTAACGCTGAGTCATCATTTGGAAACGATGCCCTATTTTTCAAAATTTTCCTAAGGCTCATATTTAAAGATTCAATTGCATTAGTGGAAAGTATCCTAATCTTTGGCGGGTTGTTATTTTGGAACCCGAATTCAACAACTAAGTGCAACACATCTAGACTATTGATAGAAGATTTATTTTGCATGGGTTTTGAGATTTGAAAATTGTGAGATTAGCTTTGACTGTTAGTGCTATACACATCAAGGAACAAAATGACTGTTGAAAGAAATGTTGCGTCATTGTATGGAATGTTAAATTCGATTTGGGGAGCAATCTTGGGCGTTGCGCTGGCATGCCTCGGAAAAAGTTGGCAAGGTATTGGTCAATGCAAATGAAGCGAATTACGATATTTTGCCTAGTTTATTTCACTGCGGTGCATTGTGAGTTTGCAACAGTATTAGATCCCGATGGATTTGTCTATGTAAGGTCATTGGGTAATAAAACAAAAACTGTGATTGATAGTTTGAAAAATGAACAAATAGTTTATTGCTTTGAGGGCGAGGAAGGAGGCTGGCGATCGGTCGAGTATGATGACAACGGGAAAGTAATTACGGGTTACATCCACGGTTCTCGATTGATTCCAGTAAGTAGACATAGAGCAATAAAGCCAAATAAAATTTCAGAGGCATCAATAAAATTTAAGACGAACGATATGAGTTTGAAAATAACGAATATCCCTTTTGATAGTACGATCAATAAATATGATAGTGAAAAAGTTAACAATAATGAGTTAGAAAAAATTAATGGCAAAGATTTTTGGGGAACTGATGGTGGTTTGCCAAAATTCCAATATGGTGCGATGGTTTTGCGAGTTGGCAATAGAAACATTAGGCTCCCAATAGATGATTTGTTTGAGCCAAATTTGGATCAGGTCAAGTTATATGTTATAGATAAGGCGGATGTTATATTTATTACTGCCGATAATGGCGATGGAGCGGGGGCATATTCCGTTTTGTGGAAAATTGAAAAAGGCGAATTCAAGAAACGAGTTGTTGCAATTCCATTTTAAGATGACAGGGCTAAGTTTCAGATTGAAAAATCTAACGTGAGATAAATGTGAAATGAAAATTATTAGTTTAACGATCTTTATTGCAATCACTTTTATTGGCTGCTCGACTCAGCAACCAAAACTAAAATTGGCTTACGAAAATAAAGAAATCAACGAGCCGAAGTCAACAGAAAATGATTCTATTCATTACTGTATTGCAAATGGAAATTGCTTTACGGGTATTTACGATTACGGGAAACTAAGAAATTTGGAAATTCAAAATGATGGTAAAAGGCGTCTAATAGCAGAACGCTTTGGGGATCTAATTGAAGTTATTCGTTTTCGAGAAAACCAAAATATAAAACAGAAAACGATGGTTGATTCGAATTGGCAGGCGGTGACAGATACTCTTCTATACGAAACAGGGCTTATTAAGCAAGTGGTTTCGACGAACGGAGGGATTAAAGATACGATTGGCTTTCAGGTAGATGGCAAGACACCAACGGTGCATCTAGAAGAAATGGAAAATGGAGATACCATAGAAGTTTATCTCGATTCGGCTGGAAATTATGAAGGAGAAGCGCATAGAGTCAATGGACATTTGGTTGAAGAAAAGAGGTATAAAAGAGGTGGATTGATTTTTCATGCAAAATGGAATGGAAATGAAATGGATACACTGATTGGTGATCCGTCTAAAAGAATACGCAAGCCGAGTGAGATAATGGAAGTTGTGAAAAAGGAAATTGAGGAGCTTAGAAAAATCTATACGAGTTATCTGAAAAACTATTCATTTGATACTAAAGTAAGAGTTTACATGAGGATAACTCCAAAGGGTGACATTGAAGAGATTATTCCTATAAGGTTTGGTGAAAGAACGAGGTTGGATTTTTTAAGAGATATTATTTTAGAAATTGGACAGTGGAAGTTTCTAGACGTTGGAGAAGGGAATACGACGGTTACAATACCTTTTTCATTCAGTGAGTAACGTGACGAGTCAAAAAGTGAGCTAAAATTCATTCAGCTGAAAACGTATTTTACCTCGTAAAATAATTCTGCGTTATGCTCTTCTCATAAATCCCAATTGCAAAGGCAAACTCAGCCTTAAACCCTTGCATCCCCAATTCAAATCGCACTCTCTGAATGCCGGGAAGTAGCAGATGCATTCCCACAAAGGGCGAATGTCTAAAACGCTCTTCTTCGTGCGGGCTCCAAGAAAGAGCGAGATCCCAGCCCGCAACGGTTTCAAGGCCCCAAAAGAGATTCCATCCCAAAACAGGCAAAACAAAACTTTGTTGCGGAACCATCTGATACCTGTATTCAAAAGTATTTAACCATTCACTTTGCGAAGAGCGCGTGGGTTCAGGAGTATAACCCCTAAGGCTATTTACCCCGCCCAAATGATAACGCTCGTAAAAACCCACATTGCCTGTGCGATAGCGCAGTAGCGAAGAGGTGTGACCGATATGCCTGCCGATGTTTTTCCAAAGCCTAAGGTCGACTCTATAGAGTTGATAAATCCAGCGGTTGCTGTTGAGGTGAAAAGGGGTCCAATCGGATTCAAGCCAAAGGCCATTTTTAGGACTGTTGGGATTGTCTAAAAGATCGAGTCTAAAGCCGAGACCCGTGCCTTGCACTACATCCCAATGGCCTTGAGTTCGCCAGGCGAGCGAGTCGCTGCTGTGTTCGACATAGTATCCAAAGTGTTGTAAACTTAGACTGAATTCGCGTTTGATGCGATAAAAGAAACTCAATTCATTGCGATAAGAGCGTTCGTCGTAAAGCTTGAGACTGTTATAAGACTCGACTCGGTTAATAAAAATCAAATATTCTAGCGGAATATCCCCGATCCACGGGCTCGCAGCGTGAGCGTAATATTCGGTAGAGGTGTTGAGTTTAGGATAAACATTGGTACGCCAAGACGCTTGCGAGCGAATGTCGATTCCCGCAAGGTTCAAGGTGACGAGATTGAGTCCGACAAGCCAGCCCTCTTGGTCGGTTTGAGCCACCGAAGGAACGATGAGATAAGCGGGCAGTTCTTTAAAGGTGTAAGTGAGGCGATATCCTTCGGCGATCGAGTCAAGTTTTTGATCGACTGAAGCAAAGATTTCTAAGCTGAGCAGTCTCATACGGTCTTCTTCGAGCTGATCGCAGTTAATGACCGATTCGAGCTGTGCATCGAGTTCACGGGTGACGACGTATTTTTTAGTGGTTTCAAGCCCTCTAAAATCAATTTCTTTTAAAGTGCCACGGGGGCAGTTTGTCAGAGACTCGGCGTGCAATGACGCCCCTAGAGCAAGCAGTAAATAACAGAAGAAAAAGGGGATTGGTTTTTTTTCGCAAAAGAATTTCATTTTTTAAAACTTCCAATAGACAGAATCATGGCAAATCCGGCCCCTAAGATAACCAACATCGCGCTTTTCAATCCGTAGACTTCACCGAGTCTACCAATTCCCCAAAGTGCGATGATTCCCCCAATTCCGGCTAAAGAGTAAAAGACACCCAATGCTTCTTGGGTTCGGTTGCCAAATTGATCTGAGGCGAGCGCGGTGATCACAGGAAAAAACACGGCGGCAGACCATCCGGCAACAAAAATCAAAATCCACGAGGTGTGGGCAAAAATGAGAAATGAGGCGGCCCCGCAAAAGAAAAAGAGGTGAATAAGGGCGGCGAGTCGGTATCCCCAGCGGTCGAGGTAGAGAGACCCTAAGATTCTCCCAAAGAGCAAGGCGCTAAAATAGAGGCTCAATTGATAGCGAGCAATTTGAGCAGAGAGCCCGTGGTGAGATTCGAGAAATTCGACGAGCCACGATGAAAATCCGATTTCGATGATGGCATAGCAAATAAAGAGCAAAGAAAAACGGCGAAACCCTTGGCAGTGAATGAGAGAAAAGAACTGAGGCGGTTCTTGCAAGGCAAGAGAGTGGCTTTTGAGCGCGGGGGTTTTAAAAAGAAAGGGTAGCCCGTAGAAGAATGCGAAAACTAACACTGCACCAAAGGCCAGAGGCCAATCTGCGGTGAGAGGGGCAAAGTGAGAGACAAATAGAGGGGCAAGAGTCGCCCCTGTACTAAAGGCGATGGCTCCAAAACTCAAGAGACGGGCTTTGTGTTGCGGCCAGTGGGCGATTAGTGTGGCATTTGTGAGAAGTTGGAGCATTCCCAACCCGAGTCCGGCGAGAAATTGCCCACAGAGTAAGCCAAACAAGGTTTGAGCGACACTGAAATAACCAAATCCGGCGATCATTAAAAGAGATGAAGTGAGGTAGAGAGGTCTAAATCCCCAGCGCCCCACCCAGCGGCCAGCCAGCCAAGGGGTTAAAATAAAACCCAGTGGGTTGGCTGCCAATACCATTCCGCCAATAGAGTAACTGAGATGGAGGTCTTTGAGAATAGAGGGGAGCAGAGCGCCGCGCAAATTTTCAGAAAACCCGTAGAGGAAAATTCCGATAAAGACGCCAAAAACCCAGAGGTGCAGAGTGGGGTTTGGGCGGGTGGGATTCGATTTGCTCATTTCGCAGGAAATGTAAAAAAGGGTCGCCGATCTCTATACAGAAGGCGAAATAGAAATCATTATTTCTTG
>JBNKYI010000032.1:0-12991 GCA_050300815.1 Fibrobacterales bacterium | reverse complement strand
TCTTTGGTCAAAAAGTCATCTTGCTCGTGGAAGCGAATCTAGTTTTTTCAGGCTGGTTAAGCAAAATGACTTGTCCGCTATTGATTACCATGATCTGATGATGGATAATATTGATGAGGTCACCGAGAAAAGTTTGAAATTTTTGGGTAGCTATGGCGTTGTGGATATCAAAGGGTCTAAAGAGGGAATATACGCGGTGACTGGTGCCTTAAATGGTGGACTCTTTGAATTGAGTGACGAGTTAGATTCATTGGGATTTTATCCATTGGGTGATTTGCGTAGTATTTATATAGATGGCGATGAAGTCGTGGCGCTAAGAGGGGCGACGACTCAGGCTGATTCGGCGGGAATATATCGCTTTGATGTTGATGCTAAAACATGGACATTGTCATTGGCGCTTCCAGAATTTGATTCCCCTTTTCACCGAGCAGAGTTGGTGGCAGACGTTCAAACCAATTTAATGCTGGCCTTAGGTGAGCAAGGGGTCGTTAGTGTATCTAGCGATACGATTGTTTGGCAAGAAGAAATTCCATCTTCGACAGATTATAGAGTATCGGCAAATGGCCTTGCCCTAACAAATAATTTGCTGTTGACGGCCTATGGTGAATGGGGGGTTGATTTTAAAGAAGCTGGTTCAAATGCTATGGGTGGCACCTTGGGCTATCTCGATTTTAGAGGTCGGGTAGATTCTCAAAATCGAAATTATTCAGCTAACAGTTTGTTGTATACCGAAAGTCGATTGCTGGTGGCTGCGGGGGTTGGTGGGTTGCTGGTTTTGGATTTTAAGTAGGGAAGTCTAAGATCTCTTCAATAAGTTCAATTGCTTCTAAGGTCCATTGATGATTGCAAAGACCTACCTCTACTTCTTTGTTTTGGCAACCTTCGATGAATGCGCTCAGCTCGTGTTGATAACCCGGCTGCAGAGCCTCAAAGGTTTGATTTTTTTTGACGAGCCCCGTTTGCCATTGAATCTCAGAGGGATGAAAAAAGTCATTTAGGTGAAGCTTAGTTAGAGTGAAATCGAGATGGGCCTCTTGGGGGTGAAAACGATCGAATGCACATTCAAACAGTGATTTCCCCTCATTGGGGAGTTGATGGGTGACTCTTGTGAATTGCTCAACCCCTGTTTTAGAAATCTTTTTTTCAACATTGAGCAGTTCAATTTCTTTTTTACTGAAAAAAAGTTGTAACAGTGTGATGCTGTATATGCCGAGATCCCATAGGGCTCCGCCTCCTAAAGAGGGGTTCCAGAGGCGGTGTTCAGAGTCAAATTCTTTTTCAATACAAAACCGAGATTCAATTTGTTGAAGTTTACCCAGATTGCCCTCTTGAAAATCGTTGCGTAAAAATTGAATGGCCGGAAAGAACAAGGTCCAGCGGGCTTCCATTAAACATCGATTCTTTTGATGAGCCAAAGCAGAAAGTTCTTTCCATCTTGCAGAGTTTAGGCAAGCGGGCTTTTCAACCAGAACATGCAAATGGTTTTTTAATCCCCATTCAATCCATTCGTCATGAGAAGAGTGAGGGGTGCAAATGTAAATGGCGTCGAGGTTGAGACTTTTGATCTTTTCGCGAGTGATCTCGGCGGGATGAGTGTAGTGGTGGGGAATGTGATGCTCTGCGCAAAAACGAACTAAGGGTTCGCTGCGACGACTAACAGCGGCGACGAGTTTTTCATCGGGAAAATCCCTCAGAGAGATTAACATTTGTTGAGCCATTTGGCCAGTGCCTGCAAAAATCCAGTTCATTCTCATCCTTTAATTTTTATTACTCTTTGACTTTGTTGAGTAAAGCATAGAAAGGTGACAAGAAAAAGTCTAGCGACTCTCTTGACTGCCATTGAAAAATGAATTTCATTTAATGAACCTCTCAAAAGGGCTTAGACATTGTTAACTTGAGCGTTGTACTTTGTAATCAGGTGGTGTTATGACTCTAAAAAAACCTCTCTATATTCCCTATGCGGGTCAGGCTCTAATCACCACACCTCTTCTTAACAAGAGCAGTGCTTTTACGAAAAAAGAGAGAGTGCGTTTTAATCTCATGGGTTTGTTGCCTCCTGTCTATGAAACCATTGAAGAACAGGTATTGCGTTGCTATTGGCAATATTCTCGATTTGATAATGACATGGATAAGCACATCTATCTAAGAGCCATTCAAGATAAAAATGAAACGCTATTTTTCCGTTTGATTCAAGACCACATCAAAGAAATGTTGCCGATTATTTATACTCCGACTGTCGGAGATGCATGTATGTATTTTTCTGATATTTATCGAACCAATCGAGGAGTGTTTATCTCATATGAAAATAGAGATTACATTGATGATATTTTGCAAAATGCAACGAAGCGAAATGTAAAAGTGATTGTCGTTACTGACGGAGAAAGAGTTTTAGGATTAGGGGATCAAGGTGTGGGTGGCATGGGAATATCTATCGGAAAACTTTCGTTGTACACCGCATGTGGGGGAATAAGTCCGGCTTATACCTTGCCAGTTATGTTAGATGTAGGCACGAATAACGAAAATTTACTCAATGATCCCATGTATATGGGAACTCGACATTACCGTATAGGTCAAGAAGAATATGCTCATTTTATTGAGATGTTTATCTCTGCCGTTAAAAGGCGTTGGCCCAATGTGTTGCTTCAGTTTGAGGATTTTGCGCAACCCAATGCCATGCCTTTGCTGCAAAAATACAAAGATGAAGTTTGTTGTTTCAATGATGATATTCAAGGAACGGCCTCGGTCACTGCGGGAACTTTATTGGCGGCTTGTCGCGTAAAAAAAGAATCGATCACTCAACAAAAAATTGTTTTTTTGGGAGGGGGTTCCGCGGGATGTGGGATTGCTGAACAGATCATCAGGCAGATGATCAAAGAGGGTTTAAGTGACGAAGAGGCGAGGTCAAAAATTTATATGATTGACCGGGCGGGACTTATGAATACAGCGATGGAAGGCTTGCGCGATTTTCAAATGAATTTAGCCCAAGACCCGTCCCTATTTAAAACGTGGAGAGTTGAGAGTGAAAACCCTTCGTTGCTCGATGTTATTAAAAATGTGAAACCGCAGATATTGATTGGTGTTTCGGGTGTGCCCGGGCTTTTTACCCAAGAAGTCGTTGAAGCCATGAGTTCACATTGCGAGCACCCCATTATTTTCCCATTGAGTAATCCAACTCGACAAATTGAAGCGACACCTGAACAGGTGATTACTTGGAGTGATGGCAAAGCGATCGTAGCTACTGGTAGCCCTTTTGAGCCCGTGAGTTACAAAGGTAAAACATATTCTATAACGCAATGTAACAACTCATATATCTTTCCGGGGTTAGGCCTTGGGGTGATCGCCGTGAAGTCTAAGCGGGTTTCGGATGAGATGATGACCGTCGCAAGTGAAACCTTGGCGTTAACGTCTCCCTTAGCCTCAACAGGTGAAGGGGATTTGCTGCCAGATATTACCCTTATTCCCGAAGTGAGTCAGAAAATAGCCTTTGCCGTAGGCAAGATGGCAATTGCCCAAGGCCTGGCATTAGAAATTTCGGATGAAGAGTTGCAGGCGCGCATTGAAAAGAGTTTTTGGCGTCCAATTTATCGGGAATACAAGCGAGCGTCGTTTTAGGCGTTGTAAGTTGAAAACACCTCTGAGGTGACTCTGAGGTACCTCAGAGGTGTTTTTTCTCATAATCCCGCGCTGAGTTTTATTAACTCAATGAATATCAATAAATATTGCATTTTTACTCTGAGGTGTAAATTCCAAATTCTCACATTATTTCTACTGTTATAGGCGTCAATCTACTGTGGGAGTATCGATGAAAAAAAGGATTTCAATTATAGTTTTTGCATTCGTTTGTAGTGCATATTCAGATCTATTAGATTCAGTAAGAGAGACCTGTGCTGATGGTGTAAAAGATAGGACTAACCTATGTTTTAATATTACCATTAGAGATTTTAACGCTTGGGAAAATTATTTAGGGGTATTTTACAGTCATAGTGACTTTGAAAATTTTGCCGATACTCGTTTACCAAGTACAGATCCTTATAGTCATGGTTGTGGCAATATCACACATACCAATTATGAATTTTTAGAAGCAGCCAAAAAATCTTATAACCAAGATATAGTTTTATGGGCAAATGAACTTTTTAATGACCCCAGTGTATTGAATTCACCCCTTAAGTTTGGAGAGGGGAGTGGGGGGCAAAAAGGGTACATTCTTGATTTAAAGCGCCAAGGGTATACTCCCATCTTATGGGAACAGGCTGTGACTACTACAGGTGAAATGGTCAAAGCTCAATTAAATAAAATGGATAAACCCATTAAGTATTCTAATGCCTGTGACAACAATTTTTTTGAACAATGGTTTAACGATGTACTCGGAGTCAATGTTACCGTTGAAGATTTTTTAGTGCTTCCAAAATTTGCGGATAATGGATTCGTAAAGGTTTACCAAATTTCTTCTAATTCCTTTTTCCCCTAGATAAATACAACGGAAGTGCTGATGTTCCAAACTTTGGCAAACAAGCTTACAGTCTATGGTGTGGCACAGGCATGAGTCCAGCTGATTCTGGTAAATGTCAAAGTATGAAAACAGGAAATGGTTTTAATGCGAATGACCCAAGTGCACACAACTATGGATTCACAATCGAAGCCGAAAAAGGGTTTAAATATCATGGCGGAGAATACATAACTTTTTCGGGTGGAGATGATTTTTGGCTATACATCGACGGGAAATTAGTTGGTGACTTGGGAGGTGTTCACGAACGAGCCATCTTACACGTTTCACTTGATGATATAGCTAAATCCAATGGTTGGGAATATGGTAGTGGGCATGAGTTAAAATTCTTTTTTGCACAAAGACAAACACCGTCATCGAATTTTGAACTTACCACGAATATAAATGATTGGGAAGCTCCAAGGGATATTCCTCCTATGATCACAAAGGCTATCACTGTTGCCGGGCAATACGATCTTTTTTCCATTATTACCAATACACCATTATCGCAAGAAACAATAGATGAAGTGAATCGAGGAAATATTCCAGACTTAATTGTAAGTAATTTTGCAGATCCGACGATAGCGAAGATTGAGCGCCTAGAAAATCATGGTGAGTTTTTTGATGAGGAATTTGGAAATATCTACCAAGTGACGGTTAATTCTAGTAGACCCAACCCAGCGGATTCTATATCATTTAATCCTTCATCAAATGTTAAAATACTAGATGAGAATGGTAGGAGCGTCACAAAAATTCGAAATCAAATTGTTGAGTTTTCATTAACACCAGAGCCCGGGCCAAATTTTAATGAGAAGTTAAATGTTGATTACAAAAGCTTTAATGATGTGCTTGAATTTGCCCGCCTAAATAAGAGCGCGCGGTGGCAAATTTTTAATTTAAAAGGAAAGCAGATTGCGATCAATGATTTGGTTCATCTTAAATCAGGTATGTTTTTCATTAAGCTAGAGTCTGATAAAAGCTTTGCGGGTGCGACTCAAGTGGCTCCGCAAAAATTCCAGCAAACTTTTAAAACGATAAAACCCTAATAGATTCTTTATTTGAAATTTTGAATCGCCCAAACTTTTCCTGTAGGAGTTTGGTAAAACCCGCAGGCGACGTTAGAATATTTTGAGTTGCTCATATTTAAATAATGCCCGTTTTGACTGTAGGGAACATCGGGGCCAAGATTCTTTTCATCCCACATACTTTTTAAGCAGGATTCAATAGTCGCCTCTAAGCTGTTCCAACCTGGACATTCATTTTGTGCTCTTTCGCCGCAATCTCCAAAAGAGCCGTGGGCTTCTAATGTTTCGCTGTCATTTTTTGCGGATTGGTGCGTGCAGTTTTCGGCCTTTTCCCAACGCTCAAGAGGGGCTAGGCCCTCAGTGGCTCTGTATTCATTGATGCGGTTGACGCATCGCTCTGACAATAGATCTAACGAATCTAAGGGCACGCCAAAGCCTATTGAATTATCAGGAGGATTTGAGCTTTCGCTAGATGAATTGCAAGAAAATAAAAAGACAATCAAGCATAATAGGAGGTAAATCATTGTTACTTTCATTAATTGAGGCTTACAGAGAATATATCTCCAAATCGGTAGTGCTAAGAATTAAGGTTCAGAAAAAGCTGTTAAAGTGAAATTCTTTTTAATATTTAGGGATAGAAAATAATTCTAAAGGAGTGAGGAGTGGTTTGTTTTCTTTTGAGCTTTTTTATAGCAGTAGAGAGCTTTGCAGGTATTAGTGGCAGAGTCGTTGATGAAGATCATAACCCCATAGCGGGAGTTCTAGTTCAAATAGCCCAGACGGATACTTTCGCTTTTACTGATTCAAGTGGATTTTTTGAATTTCAATTTGATGAGATCGTTCCTCTTACTGAATATACCTTAGAGCCATTTTCTAAACCTTTTTTTGATGTTACAGGACGAAAGTAAGATGGATCGGCTGTTGATGGTGTGTTTTATAATTCTGATAATGAGAATAAGTCTGTTGTAAAGACCATTGTTTATTCATCAAATTTTAAGAACACTTCAAAGGTTTTTGCCTACACTTTTAGTCAGGCCAAAGTATTTCAATTCTCAAAGGAGTCCTATCGAGATACGACTCTAATTGTGAATCAATCCGATACGCTTTTAGGAAATATAGTTCTAAAGATTGATAGTCTCTTTTATCAGGGTGAACTCGATAGTCTTTTGTTTCACTATGATAGTCTGTATTATGCCGTGCAGTTAGAAATGCTTATGTGGAGTTTGTATGATGATTCGTTGCCCATAAGTGTAGATACGGTTTTTGAAACGGAAAACTTTATTGTTGAGCATGATTCAAAAGAATTTTGGGATGGACATACTAAGGTCACTTCAAAGAAAAAGTTTGGTAGCTGTGACATAGGCAGTGTTTGGGGGTCTCGTTACGTTTTGAATGAATCATGGCATGGGATGAGGTTCAGTGATCCCTGTTATACTGCTTCAAGTCGAGAAGTGTTTTATTATGAGCGCATTCAAGAAGCATTGTACGATGCAGCAGATTTTTTAATTCGCTATGATAGCACCAAAATGGAGAGACATTTAGAAGACGTAGATGACTGGTTGTCGCAGTATCCCGATTCATTGATGCCGTTGGACCCGTCTTATTTTTTAATTAGTGACTCGACTCCTCTACATGTGTTTTATCCTGAAATACTGCAGGGTCAAAGAATGAACAATGACACCTTGTATTTTTCTGTTGATGCGGCGATTCTTACAGAAAGTTGCATTCCCCCCAAAGAGTTTTTTCTGGATTTTAAAAATTCCGATCTACGTAAATCACTCGCAATTTGGTTGTATCCAGAGATTTTATCGTATGAGATGACTCTTAAAGGGAATGTTTGCAGTGACAAAAGTAACCCTGACTTCTCGCACTTTTATGCGAAAGGGATTTTAGATCCGGTTCGAAATTCCCATTTTGAATTGAGATATCTACAAAATCAGTTGTACTATTATCGAAAGGCAAACGCAATTGTACAACAAAGAGCAGGCCGAAGAGCTTATTACTTTGAATACTTGTTTGACAACAGCAATACAGGGTTTTCCACTTTATATTTGAACAACTCTACTAACGACCTGAGTTATACCACCATGGTGACTCAAGGCAACTGCCCCTATAGCTCTTCGATCACAGTGGGAATCGATAGTTTGACATCTAAATTGACAGTGGTCGATTCCACTTCTGCATGTCCAGAAATGATTGATGTCGTAAACGAGGTGAACGGTCGCTCTTTGTAAGAAGCCGAAAAAGCCACAAAACACCTCAGAGCAACCCCTTAAATTTCGCTTAGAATTGCAATTTGTTTCAATTTGTGACAGATTACACCTCTGAGTCACCTCAGAGGTGACTCAGAGGTGTCCCTGGCACCAAAGCGCACCCTATTTCATTCCTCACCTAAAAACTCTGACAACCCGCTTGCAAAAAATCTTCAAAAACATAAATTAGGGGACGGAACACGGGGTGCCTTCGAGTGGTTCGAAGCGCTGAGATCAGACCCGTTGAACCTGCTGCTTTTAATGAAGCCGAAGGGATGTTCATGAAGATCATTTATAACGACCAAGAAATATCTCTGTCAGACGGTAGTCGCCTGACAGACTTTCTTCAATCCGAAAATTTATTAGGCCAGTCGGGCATTGCCCTCGCATTGAATGACGAGGTAATACCTCGTGCACGCTGGTCTGACATCGAGTTTAAAAATAACGATCAACTGCTGGTGGTGCAGGCCACTCAGGGGGGCTAATCCTTTGGGGTTAGTCTGTTAAGTCAAAGGAAGAACCATGATCCAAAAAAATGAAGTGCGCTTGCCCAGCGAAAAATCAATTACCCGAGATCCTTTTCCCGCTTCGAATAAGGTTTATGTTAAAGGGAAAATCCACCCGATTGAGGTGGCGATGCGCGAAATTCAAGTCGAAGATCCGACCATGAAAGAGATTGATGGCATTGCCCCTCGCGTTACGGTTTACGACACATCGGGCCCTTATACCGATCCGAATATTGACATCGACGTGCGCAAGGGCATTCCCAAACTCAGAGCAGAGTGGATTGAAAGGCGTGGAGACACAGAAATTCTTTCTGGAATTACGTCGGAATATGCTCGAGAGCAATTGTTAAACTCAGACCTAGATTATTTGCGCTTTGAGTACTTACAAAATCCCCGGCGCGCTAAGTCAGGGCAAAATGTTTCGCAGATGCATTACGCTAAAAAGGGCATAGTTACAGCAGAGATGGAGTATGTCGCTATTCGAGAGAATCAGCGTCTAGATGAATTGGCCAAACGCGAAGCGCAGCACCCAGGGCAAAGTTGGGGAGCAAAGACTCCCAAGTCTCATATCACGCCTGAGTTTGTTCGCGATGAGATTGCGGCAGGAAGAGCGATTATCCCGTGTAACATTAATCATCCCGAATCTGAGCCGATGATCATTGGTCGCAATTTTTTGGTTAAAATTAACGCAAACATTGGTAACTCGGCGGTCACTTCGAGCATTGAAGAAGAGGTTGAAAAGGCGGTCTGGGCTTGCCGTTGGGGGGCTGACAATATCATGGATCTTTCGACGGGGCGAAATATTCATGAGACTCGTGAGTGGATCATTCGCAATTCACCTGTTCCTGTAGGCACGGTTCCCATCTACCAAGCGCTTGAAAAAGTCAATGGCAAAGCTGAAAATTTGACGTGGGAATTGTACCGCGATACCCTGATTGAGCAAGCAGAGCAAGGTGTTGATTATTTTACAATTCACGCGGGAGTGCGTTTAAAGTATGTTCCATTGACGGCCAAACGCGTCACGGGAATCGTAAGCCGCGGGGGTTCTATCATGGCAAAATGGTGCCTCGCTCATCACAAAGAAAATTTTCTTTATACACATTTCGAAGAGATTTGTGAAATCATGAAGGCCTATGATGTGGCTTTTTCATTGGGAGATGGTCTGCGCCCTGGATGTATTGCTGATGCGAATGATGCGGCTCAATTTGGCGAACTCGAAACCCTTGGGGAATTGACCAAGATTGCCTGGAAACACGATGTACAAACGATGATCGAAGGGCCGGGCCACGTTCCTATGCATATGATTAAAGAGAATATGGATAAGCAATTATCTGAGTGTGGCGAGGCTCCTTTTTATACTCTTGGGCCTTTAACAACAGACATTGCACCAGGTTATGATCACATCACTTCAGGTATTGGTGCGGCGATGATCGGTTGGTATGGAACGGCCATGCTTTGTTATGTGACACCTAAAGAGCACTTGGGATTACCCAATCGAAATGACGTTAAAACGGGCGTGATCACATATAAATTGGCGGCTCATGCAGCGGATTTGGCCAAAGGTCATCCCGGAGCTCAAGTGCGTGATAATGCGTTGAGTCGAGCGCGTTTTGAATTTAGATGGAATGACCAATTTAACCTTTCGTTAGATCCTGATACGGCTCGCGAATATCACGATGAGACGCTCCCTAAAGACGGATCGAAGGTCGCTCACTTCTGTTCGATGTGTGGTCCTAGTTTTTGTTCGATGAAGATCACTCAAGACGTGCGTGATTTTGCGGCTAAGCAAGGGCTTTCTGAAGAAGAAGCCATAGCGAAGGGCATGGAAGAAAAGTCGAGTGAATTTAGAGAAAAAGGTGCTGAAGTTTATATACCCCAAAACTAAGAGAGGTTTGTTTTGAAATTGATCGTAGTGAGTGCCGAAGTTTCTTTAGCAAAAGAAGTAGAATGGATTCGCAAGATGATTGACGAAGGATTGTTTTGCTTTCACCTTAGAAGAAAAACGTGGGATCTATCGAGAACTCAACGTTTTCTCGAAGAAATAGGTGGCGAGTACCAAAGTCGAATTCGCGTGCACGGACCTGCTCGCTGGCAGGGAAAACTCTTGGGGGCAAAAGTACATCTGCGCGATGGCGAAGAAGCAAATTCAGAGGGGCAAAGCAAATCGTTTCACACTCTGTTTGATGCCAATCGTGAAAGCATGTTGTTAGAGTACGGTTTTATTAGTCCGATCTACGATTCTATTTCGAAGCCAGGCTATCGAGGGGCTTTTAAAAAAGAAGAATTGCAAAGGTTTTTGGCAGACTTCAAAAAGTTTGATCTTTTCGCCCTAGGTGGGGTGACGGTAGAAAAACTCGACGATTTAAAATCAATGGGTTTTAAGGGTGCGGCGGTCATGGGAGCCCTATGGTTTGCGCGTGATCCCTTGGTGTATTTTAACCTTTTAAAGGAAAAATGTCTTGAGCTCTCAGATGATACGTGAATTGGCGCATCGGCCGTTGGTACTTACCATTGGAGGGCATGATCCTTGTGCGGGCGCGGGAATCCAACAAGATCTTTACGCGATTCAGAAGATGGGAGCCTGGGGACATTCGGCTATAACAGCTCTGACAGTTCAGAATGACATTTCTTTTACAACGTTGCAGTGGACTCGAGCGTGGGCACTGCAGCAAATTGAAATTTTGCGAGAGCGTTTTCAATATCGAGCATTGAAGTTTGGCATGGTTCCCGACAGTGAATTTATTAATGAAGTACTTGAACTATTTTCTGAAAACGAAAAACCCGTGATTGTGTGGGATCCGGTGTTATCGGCCTCAGCGGGCTTTGATTTTCACGATGAGTCTCATGTAAAGAAATTCAAAGAAGTCATTGCCGTTGTGGATTTGTTTACACCAAATTTGCCAGAAGCAAAAGTTTTTTTTGGCGAAGAAATCTATGAAGAGCTTATCGAGGCGAGCGAGAAAACGGCAATTCTTCTTAAGGGAGGGCATCGATTAACGGGTTTGCCCGAAGATGAACTTTGGGATGCAAAACTCTTTGGGGGAATGTGTCAGCGTTTTAGCAGTCCTAGAGTTCCCTACGACAAAAGAGGAACAGGTTGCGCCCTGGCTTCGGGAATGGCGGCTGGCGCAGCCTTGGGTTTAAATTGGCGCAATGCCCATCAAAAAGCCAAAAAACATTTGTTGGATTACATGAATTCTGAAAAAGAAAAGTTAGGGGTTTGGTATGCTTGAGGTGTCTAAACTTCAGATAATAACACATGGTGAAAGATATTCGCTAGTTGAGCAGGTGCAAGAGCTTTGCGCCGCCGGATGTGATTGGATTCAGTTGCGAGCCAAAAACTTATCATCTAGAGATCTTTACAACCAAGCACTCATCCTAAGAGAAATCACCCAATTGGCTGGAGCCAAATTAATTATTAACGACTCGGTTGATGTTTGTGTTGGCGTTAAAGCAGATGGTGTTCATTTGGGGGCTAACGATTTGCATCCTCAGATTGCTCGCAACATATTGGGGGCTAACAAAGTGATTGGCTTTACGGTGAACAGCGTTGAAAATGCTCATCAAGCAGTGGCTTTTAGAAAGGCGATTGACTATGTCGGCGTGGGCCCTTTCAAAATGACAGCGACAAAAGAAAACCTCTCAGACCTTCTTTCAGCAGAGACGCTTAGAGAAATTTTGAGTGTGCTTGGTGAGATTCCCGCTGTTTTAATCGGCGGGATTGAGGTGTCAGACCTTCCCCTTATCTTTCGGGATTATCATCCCCATGGCGTTGCCGTTGCTTCTGCCGTTGTGTGTGCAGATTCAATTTCTGTGCACTATAAAGAATTTGCCGATGTTTTGCAGGGGTATACCCCCAAAAAGGAAAATAAACATGCTTAAGATTGCCGATCGCGAGTTTAGCTCTCGTCTTTTTACCGGAACGGGCAAGTATGGTTCGGGCGAGCTCTTTAAAGCCGCTCTTGATGCGAGTGGTTCTGAAATGGTGACGGTGGCTTTTAAGAGGGTAGAACGCCAAGGGCGTCAAGATTCCATTTTGAGTTTTATTGATCGAAATCGAATTCAACTTTTGCCAAATACTTCGGGTGTGCGCACGGCCAAAGAAGCTGTTTTTGTGGCCGAGTTGGCTCGCGAAGCCTTAGAAACCCATTGGGTTAAACTTGAAATTCATCCCGATCCCAAATACTTGATGCCCGACCCTATCGAAACCTTAAAGGCGGCAGAGTTATTGGTGCAAAAAGGCTTTGTTGTCTTGCCCTATGTGCATGCAGATCCTGTGTTGTGCAAACGACTTGAAGAGGTTGGGGTTGCAGCGGTGATGCCTTTGGGTTCTCCTATCGGAAGTAACCAAGGATTGAAGAGCGAGACCTTTCTCGAAATTATTATTGAGCAAAGTCGGGTTCCTGTCGTGATTGATGCGGGAATTGGCAGACCTTCACAGGCTGCAGCGGCTCTTGAGTTGGGAGCTGATGCGGTGTTGGTCAATACCGCGATGTCGAGCTCTGCCGATCCGGTGAAAATGGCGAGCGCCTTTGCTCGTGCCGTTGAGGCGGGGCGTGAAGCCTTCACAGCGGGATTAGCTCAAAGAGCCCGAGAGGCAGAGGCGAGTTCTCCTTTAACCGCGTTCTTGTCGGAGTTATAGATGAAATATTCTGTCGGCCAAAGTTTTTCTGAAATTTTTGCTAAGTACGATTGGGAAGAAGTCAAATCGTCGATTTATGAAAA
>JBNKYI010000031.1:0-13039 GCA_050300815.1 Fibrobacterales bacterium | reverse complement strand
ACCATAAAGGCCGACCCCAAAATAAACCGCCGTTTCAGCCCATCGCGCAGGAACTTTAGCAACCGGTTGATTGCCATGTGTAATAAGGGTTTGCACCATTGAGAACAATAGCACCAAAATAAGCAAAATCTGAAAGGCAATTTTTGAAATTCCTATAATCAAAACCGCTCCCAGCAGTGAGCCTAAACTAAGGGGAATCAATCCTCTTTTGATCGAAGACAACGGCAAGTGATCTCCCTTAAAAAATTTACCTGCCGACGCGATATTGCCAAAAAGAATACCTAGACGGTTAGTGCCATTACAAAGGTCAACAGGTAAACCCAGCAAAAAGAAAACAGGCAAGCTCAATGTCGAGCCTCCTCCTGCCAGACTATTGATGAAGGAAGCCAGTACCCCTGTGAAAAACAGGAGTAAACCAATGGTAAATTCGTTCAACAAAACGCCAACCTTAACACGATCTATCGCTCGTAGAAAAGTGAAATTTCATTTGATCAATTTTTTCAAGCAACAAGCGTACTCGGTGCTTGAGCATATGGTGAGATCGAATTTCGTTTTGCAAATGTTGGATCAATGCAGGGCTCTGCGGAGAATGAAGTAGAAGCCTTATCAACTCTAACAACTGGTTTAAGCTTTCAAACTGCGGCACCTCGGGAATCAATTCTTTGAGTAATGGGGCATTTTGGCTCACAGGAATTGCTCCGCATAGAGGTATCTCAAAAAGGCGCGGAGAAATCTGTTGGTAAAGATCACTTTCACCGGGTTCATCAACGCTCAAATTTAAACTAACAAGACTTTGAGAAAATATTTCTTGTCGTCGCTGAGCTCCCACCCAATTGCCATCGACAACGACTGCAGACAAATCCCCCGCCACCTCTGACCAACCTTGACCCGCGAGAGTCAAAGGAACCCCTTCTCTATGCAGCATCTCTAAACAATAAATGCGCCAAGGGGTAGGTATTCCCACAAAAGAGACACCTCGACGCGACACTTCAGTGGGAAAGTAAAGTTCTGGGGCTCCGTTGGGCAAATAAAATCCTGTAGAACCTGCATTCTGAATTTCTTTGAGCAAAGGTTCTTTTTGCAACGTGAGTATCAAATCATAGGATGCAACAATTTGTTTGTAATAAGTGGCTCGTCTAAAGTCTTCACAAAAATGATGTACAAAAAAAACTCCCGCTCTTTTCAGGAGTCGCAAGCTATAAGCACTAACCGGAGCCAAACCACCCGTGTAAAGAATTTCAGCCCCCGTCTCTAAAACAAAGCAAACCAATCTTTGATCAAACAACTCCCAGCGTTTCTCTTCAGAAAAACCCGTAAATTCCTTAGCAATATTCTCGATCTCTAATTTCGCATCAAAAACATAAAGGGGGTTAACCAATTGTTTTTCAAGTTCTCGCAAAAACGCTAAGGTGAAATCGCGAGCTCCTCCCTCAGGAGGAACAATTGCAGCCCATGAACTGTTAATCGAAGTGACGAGTGAGCGATTCATCTTACATCCAGCGTTTGATTTTCCTCAACTCAGACTCAACTTTATCGCGGTAGTCTCCTTCGGGAAGAAGTTCTAAACAAGATGAAAGCTCACCGGCCGCTTTGCTTAGATATTCTCTTTTGCGACTCGGATTTTTCTTTGAATTCGCTAAATAATCTGCCGCCTGCGACCTCTTCTGTTCGCATTGGGCCTCAGTATCATCCTCAGGATTAACCCCTTTTTGCAGACTATTCAACTGTGAATTGGTGAGCAGATACTGATATTTTTCTAATAACACTTGCTTTGCTAATTCTCTCTCTGATTCCTCTTCTGAATTTATCCACAACTCCCATTTTTGCACGACTCTCAAAGAATCAATAGACCCTGCTTTCTCAAAAATTTCGTCTAAACGTTGTAAACCTGCCGCATCGAGTACAGATCGATCCCACCCCTCAATTCTAGCTTCTAGCTGAGTCTTCGAATTCCCGACTCTTAAAGAATTTTCTAGCTCATGAAATTTATCTTGCCATAGCTCAAGTCGACCGTTTTCAGCCTGAGATTCGGCCTCTAACCAAGACAAAACTTCTTGCTTATAGAGATCTATTTGTGCAAACAATTTGAGCATTTGCTCCATCATCGCCTTTGCCTCTTGATGTTTGCGATTCTTTTTCAGGTGCAACCACGCTGCTTTGCGAGTTTCTAAGGTCTTAATCCAGAGGGAGTCAGGCCAAAAGGCTCTTTTTAAGTAAAGTTGAGCTTCCATTTCATCAAGTCCGCTCAAACAATGAGTAAAGCCATCAGGAGAAAAAATCTGCTGTTGATTTTCGCGACAGTCCTTTCCTTCTACCTGCGGATTCCACTCTCCTAAGTCTTCTAGATTTGAGACTGTCGATGAATCGACATTTTTCGATTCAGATGAAAAACCTTCATCAGTCGTTCTTTCATCTGCAGGAGAATTCTTAGGAGAAACAGATTCAAGGCCTTTAACACTTGACGATGTTTGAGAACAGGAGATCAAGAGAAATGCTCCGAAAATCAATTTGCACTTCGCCGAGATCTTAATGGGGTTTACTAAAAATATTCTTGTTTTTGAGTCTGTCTTTTTCATGAGATCCGTCTTAAGTCGTGCTACCTGTGTCTGAAGTTTAGCAAACTTCGCGGCCTGTTGGGTTGCCCTTATCCCTCGACACAACGAATAAATCCCATTTCATTTTTTCCTCGCCAATGAGGCGCAAGGTAAAACCGCTCGTCATCATCTTTTAGCACAATAAGCTCAAGCTCTGCTGTCCACCAAATATTTTTCGCAATCCATTGGTCATTTCCCTCTATCGCCTCACCTTCACCCTCTTGCCACCCATTATACGAACTCTCCATTGCCCGTGAGTTCAACTCCAACTGCTCCAATTCATTTTGTTCCATCAGATAAGTTCCCAGTTTAAGCCATTCTTCTTTTGCAGGAACATGCCAGCCCGTAGGGCACAACTCAAATAAAGTCAATTTATCCATTGGATAGAGCCTGCCTACTGAGTCACAATATTCTCTTTTTGCTCGCCAGCATTTAGAATACCCTTTTAACTCATAATTTAGATTGTCAATAAACCAATTCTGCTGACCAATTCTCAAATAATGATACCTTTGTCCGTCTCTAGCATCGATCACGGAGCCTCCCAAAATAAGCCGAAACCCACTTTCGTCTTGTCGCTTCAGATCTTGATCTTGATAATTTACAGAATCTGAGCAGGCTATCAGCAAGCCGACTAGAAACAATTCATTAACTCTTTGCCACATCCAAACATTCCACAATTTGCCCATTATCGCTCCCAAAATTTTCAAAACACCAATCGCCATATCATAATGTCAAACAATTTAATTATACCACATTATAATGTAATGGTGAAATCCAAATTTTCTTCTAGTGTAGGGGCATGAATTTGGATGATGAAATTTTAAAAGAAGCCGTGGGCAACTTAATTCAGTCTAAGCGTGAAGCTTTGCAAATCAGCAGAGAAGAATTTGCTCGCTTGACCGTAAAAAGCCCGAATACCCTTTATTTTATCGAAAAGGGAGGGACAAAGAAAAGAGGCGACGGATACATCAAAGGCCGCAATCAAATCACCTTAGCAAATTTCATCCAGTTCTCTTACGCCCTCAACTCAACTCCCGATCAAATGATGAAAGAGCTCGTTGAAAAATTAAAAGAAATGGGCTATGGCAAAACCGATTGGTATTATTCCGACTTATAGCATTCAAAACGATCACAAAGACCCACGCCATAGGAATAACCTATCAGATCAATCAGTACAAACGATTAGACTCCACCCTGTCAAATGTCTAATATTACGACAGTAGCCGAGAGACACGGCAATTAACGACAAACAAAAAGGAGTCCTATAATGGCAACACTGATTAACACAAAAGTTCCCGAATTCTCTGTGCAAGCTTATCAAAAGGGTGAATTCAAAACCGTCACCAACAAAGACCTAGCAGGCAAATGGGCCGTATTTTTCTTCTATCCCGCAGACTTCACTTTCGTATGTCCTACAGAACTTGGCGACATGGCTGATAATTATGCCAAGCTTCAAGAAATGGGTGTTGAAGTCTACTCGGTAAGTACCGACACGCACTTTGTTCACAAAGCGTGGCACGATGCATCAGACACCATCAAGAAAATTAATTTCCCTATGTTGGCCGATCCCACGGGCGCACTCAGTCGCGCTTTTGAAGTCTATATCGAAGAAGAAGGTTTAGCCTATCGCGGCACCTTCGTCATCAATCCAGAAGGTCAAATCAAACTCGCCGAAGTTCACGACAACAGCGTAGGTCGCAACGCCGATGAATTAGTTCGCAAAATTCAAGCCGCTCAATTTGTCGCCTCTCACGATGGCGAAGTTTGCCCCGCCAAATGGACTCCTGGTGCAGAAACTCTCAAGCCCGGACTCGATCTCGTCGGTAAAATCTAAGCCCCAGCTCCTCCTTTTTGCTGCCCGGCACCCGAGGGTGCCGGAACCAGCAAGCTTTCTTTTTATCCCTCTTAATCACATTCAAAAAAGAACCATAGGGAATCACTTATGTTAGACACCACTTTACTCGAACAACTGAAACAGCATTTTTCATCTCTGGAGTCTTCGATTACCCTAGAGGTTGCTGAAACACCTCATTCTAGAGGTCTAGAGCTCAAGGATATGCTCGCAGACATCGCTTCTTGCAGTTCTAAAATTGACATTAAAAAGGGTTCAATAAATGAATTGCCCGCCTTTTCCATTTTAAGAAATGGAGCGCCCACAGGTATACACTTTAGAGGAATTCCTGGAGGGCACGAATTTACCTCCCTCATTTTGGCCATTCTTAACAGCGATGGCAAAGGCAAATTACCCGATCAAGGATTTATCCGCCGAGTCGAGGCATTAAAAGGCCCCATTAATGTGCGCACCTATATCTCACTAAGTTGTACGAACTGCCCTGATGTCGTGCAAGCACTTAACTTAATGGCCACTTTCAACGCTTCTTTTTCTCATACAATGGTTGACGGAGGACTGGCCGAAGCAGAAGTCGCTCAACTCGGAATTCAAGGTGTTCCCACAGTGGTAAACCAAGAAGGCCGCATTTTGCATGTGGGAAAAAGTACGCTCGCCGAACTCTTAGATAAGCTTGAAGAAACCTATGGTTCAGAAGCCACCAGCCCGGCAAATACCGAGGTTAAAAAAATGGATGTCGTCGTCGTTGGAGGGGGCCCTGCCGGAGTTGCCGCCGCCATCTACTCTGCTCGCAAAGGATTAAAAACCGCCATTATCGCCGAAAAGATCGGTGGACAGGTTCAAGAAACCAAAGGGATCGAAAACCTTATTTCTATTCCCTATACCGAAGGGCCCGAGCTTGCCGCCAATCTGGATAAACACTTGAGGCATTATGAAATCGACATTCTCGAACATCGCCGAGTTGAAGCCATCGAAAACGGCGATGAAAAAACGCTCATTTTAAAAGGTGGAGAATGCCTCAAGACCGACGCTTTGATCATCGCAACGGGTGCAAAGTGGAGAGAGCTCGGAGTTCCTGGCGAAAAAGAATACCTCGGTCGCGGCGTGGCCTTTTGCCCCCACTGCGATGGTCCTTTTTACAAGGGCAAACGGGTTGCCGTTGTTGGCGGAGGCAACTCTGGCGTTGAAGCCGCTATTGACTTGGCTGGAATTTGCAGTCATGTGACTCTGTTTGAGTTTGCAGAATCCCTAAAAGCCGACGAGGTTTTAATCAAAAACTTGCGAGCTCTGCCCAATGTCAATATCATTACCAGCGCTCGCACGACAGAGGTCGTCGGAAATGGTGAAAACGTCATTGCCATCCGCTATCAAGATCGCCAAACAGAAACTCAGCACGAAATTGAATTAGATGGTATTTTCGTGCAGATTGGATTAGCGCCCAATAGTGCTCTCGTCAAAAATCTTGTTGAGACAAATCGGTTCGGCGAAATACTCATTGATGAAAAATGCCGCACCCAAACTGCGGGAATTTACGCCGCTGGAGATGTCACAACCGTTCCTTATAAGCAAATTGCTATCGCTATGGGAGAAGGGGCCAAGGCCGCTCTCAGCGCCTTTGAGGATCGTATTCGCAAATAAATCATTAAACGAAAGCCGCGATCCTATTTAGATCACGGCTTTTCTCAATAAATGCGCTATCTTCTCTTAATGTTTCTTTTGTATTTCTCTTTTTTTTCTATTCTTGAGTAAAGGCGAAGTGAACAGTATTGATCACTTCGTGACAGTTATCAATAGTCTTTCGATACTCACTCGATGTAGATTAGTTTTATGAGTAGAAAAAACCAACATCTTCCCAAAGCTCTAACGGATTCAACAGACTCCTACTTTAGTCGGTTTCAAACCTATCAAAATCAAGTGCAGTTTGACCTTTATCGAGCGATAAAAATGGCTAAGAACCCTCAAAAAGAGAGTTCATCCCGCCATATGGCCCCTGGATTTGACCCCGAATTAATCGAGATCAGAACCCGGGGATGAGCTTGAATTACTCAAGCTCTAGGGCAACAAAATAATTCCCACTCTCTCGTTTTAACCAGAGCAATACCGCCTCTGGTTTTTTCTTTAGAATTTTCTGCAAATCTGCAAAAGATTGCAAATCTACTCCATTCACCTTAAGAATTTGGTCACCCGAACGAAGACCCGCTCTAGCCGCCTTAGAATTTTCTTTAACCTCAACAACTTCAAAGCCTTGTGATTTTTCTTTCACATTTTCGAATCGTTTTAACTTCATTCCTAAAGGCTTAAACCACTGGGTTCCATCTCCACTGATTTCCCCTTCACTTTGTGAAGCTAAGGTAATTGAAAATTCTTTCTCTTTACCCTCTCGTATGACTTTAAAAATCGCTTCCGTTCCGGGGCGAATCTGAGCCACCTGAGTTCTGAGCTCGTTAACATCTTTAATTGATTTTCCGTCTATTTCGCGAATGACATCCCCGGCTTGCAATCCCCCTTTTTCTGCAGGAGTATGAGACATGACTTGAGAAATCAGCGCGCCTCGGGTTCCTTTAAGGCCGAGTGATTTTGCCATTGTCGCATCAATGTCTTGAATAACGACTCCTAGCCAGCCCCTCGAAACAGAGCCGTGTTCAATGAGATCTTTCATTACTTTTTTAGCCATTGACATGGGAATAGCAAAACCGATCCCATTAAACCCACCCGAACGACTGAGAATTGCGGTATTTACCCCGATCACCTCTCCATCTAGGTTAACTAAAGCCCCTCCGGAGTTGCCAGGATTAATTGCCGCATCCGTTTGGATAAAGTTTTCATATGAAGTGATCCCTCGGCCAGAAATATTTGTTGCCGATACGATTCCCGTTGTTACGGTGTGATTTAAGCCGAAGGGTGAACCAATAGCAACGACTCGCTCTCCCACCCTAATCTTTTCAGAATCACCTAAATATGCCACAGGCAAATCTTTGACTTTTTCTTTGATTTTAACGACAGCGATATCTGTTTTCTCATCTAATCCTATGATTTCTGCATCAAATTCTCGCTCATCAAAAAATCTGACCTTAATGCTCGTCGCCCCTTCAACCACATGGTTGTTTGTCAGAATGTAACCGTCATCTGAGACAATAACTCCCGAACCTAGCGACTGCTGCACTCGAGGACGAGAAGGTTCTCTCATTCCCGGGCCAAAGAAAAACTCTTCGAGGGGATGTCTAAAACCTTGCTTGAATTCTGTCTCTGTTTGAATAGAGACTACGACAGGTCTCACCTTATCGGCGACATCTGCAATATCATAGCGATAAGATGCTGGAGCTCGAACCACTTCTGGCCGCTCTTTCGCTCCTAGTTCTATATTTTTAGCATCGGTGGTTTGACAACCTGATAAGCAAAAAGCCAAAATGGCTGATAGTGCAACTTTCATAACACCTCCGGTAAAATAAAAAGGATTTTAGAATGGCTAAAAAATACGGAAGCCTCGCAGTAAAGAAAAGTCATATTCACGGAAAAGGTGTATTTGCCGACAAAGAATTTGCGAAAGGCGATCTTATCGGAAAATATACGGGAAAGAAAGTTCAAAAAGATGCTACCCATGTTTTGTGGATATGGGAAGGAGACTCTCCCCTCTATGGAATTGCTGGTGAAGCTCCATTGATGTATTTAAATCATTCTTCTAAACCCAACGCAGAGTTTCACGCCGAAGAGCTTTACGCCACCAAAAAGATACAGCTCGGCGACGAAATTACTTTTCATTATGGAGAAGAATGGGAAGAAGTTGAGTAAGGCCTAGGCTAAGCGCTCAAATCAAGATGCTGCCCTTGAGTTAAATACGACTGATGATAGGCCCCCATTTTCGATTTGCTCTCTGAGCTTTCGCTATTCTCTTTTTCAATATCCTGTTTTCCAGACAATTCTTTACGAGCTTCAACAGCCATTGCTTTCGCGTCACTAGCGACCTTGCGATCTGCAGGCGATGGTTCTTCTACCCCAAGGGCCGCCCTTTGCACCACTTGAGCTTTTTGTAGTGTTTTTTCAGGTGTTGCTTCTTTGCCTGTGTCTATAGAGACTTCACCTTCTGTTGCATAGCGACGACCATCGGGGCCGTTTTCAAATTGATATTTGGCCCCTCCCTGAGCATAACTCCCCGCTTTAGCCAAATGAGCTTGTTCGTGTTGGCGAACCTCTTGATCTCTTTCTTTGAGACGTTCAACCTCATCTATTTCTTGCGAGCTAAGTTCAACTTGAAAATCAGGGCCAAAAAGAGATTTTGACGAAGGATCTACTTTATTTTCTTTATTCGCTCGATGGGGTAGGGTTTCTTCAGAGGCAACACCACGACTTCCCTTAACTCTTTGAGTCTCAGTCACATTGTTTGTCATCGCCAAACGCATGAGTTGAAAGGGCAGAATATTCACTTTTGCTTATTCGATAAAGGGCGCTATATCGTTTATCGGCAAAATTTCCATCCACTTTAATTTTTTTTATCCCTTAAACGGCTGCCACGTGCCAGCCACGTGCCAGCCGTTTAAGGGTTCACGCCACCACACGCCACAAAAAAAGCGACCCTAAATTAGGATCGCTTTTTTTTCGTAAATCTTTTTTTACTCAACGCTATCCGGACAACCGTCACCATCTTTGACCCCATTCAGCGTTTCAGCATCATTGGGACATTTATCGATGTCATCGGGTATTCCGTCTTTGTCGTTGTCTTTGTCAGGGCAACCATCTTCGTCTTCAAAATTATCTTTATCCTCTGGAAGATCTTTACACTGATCAAAGTTATCAAGTATCCCATCTTTGTCATTGTCTAGGTCAGGACAACCGTCTTCATCTTCAAAGTTGTCTTTATCTTCAATATCCATAGGACAAACATCTTTAGTATCAGGAACACCATCTAAATCATTATCTAACTCAGGACAACCATCTTCATCATTAAAGCCATCGGGATCTTCAGCCTCATTAGGACATTGATCCGCTACATCAGGTATTCCATCCACGTCATTGTCTTCTTCTGGGCAGCCATCGTCATCTTCAAACCCATCTTCGTCTTCGGGCTGAAATGGGCAGCGATCCCAGTCGTCAATCAGGCCATCTCCGTCTGCATCCTCAGGGGCAAAACTGACCTTATAACTCGCTCCTGCAAAAAAGCCCAATTTAGGCACTCTATAGTAACTAACAAGAGTCCCGTAATTATTTCGTAAGACTTCTGAATTTTGCAAATTGTTACTGTGAACATGAACCCCTGCATGAATAGAAATCCCCGCTTCTGTAAATTCGCCATTCACGCCAAATTTATGAGCCAAAGGGTAACTGAAAAGGGGAATGTGTTTATTAAAACTTGAGACATTGGCCTGGGCATCAAGTGAATAAAAAAGAGCAAACATCGGACTTAGCCAGAATTCAGCCCCTCCATTGACAAGAAAGGCATTTTCGTGACGGGAATCTGTCAAAGCTAAACCCACTCCAAAGTGTAAACTCAAGGGAATCATCCCTTCGATTTCTCCAAAATTCAGACTGTTGAGAAGCCTCATAACGAGGCTCACCTCTGAAGAGCCATAAGGTCCCCAGTCTTTGCCCACCATTGTCTGTTCCCCATTTACAATCACATTGCCTAATGAATCCACTTCGCGGGTCTGGTACCAAGCATTTCGCAAGTAACCATTTTTTTTATCTCGATCTGAAGTCGGCAGCGTGAGTTGGAGCAAATACGAAAGCTCGTAAGCCTTCGAGTGGTCATAAGGGGGATAATTGAACTTGATCGACAACCCAACGTCTCCCACGCTAGACACAGATTCGCCCTCGGGCGACTTGTCCATGTAGTAGGGAATGTGAAGTCCGGTTTCAAGAAAGGGAAGTAAGCCATAGGCCACGGCAAAGGCATAGTCGCCGCGCACCGCAGAGCCCAATGGAACACCATCGCTGACGGGCTCTCTCGAAACGGCACCCACATCGGTGTAATAGGCCATACCTAAACTAAACTTGAGCGTTTCATAGGGCAACGGATTTGCCGAATAAATCGTTCCGACACCATCGGCACCGCCGGTCTGCGCAAGATTCGCAAAAGCGAACTGCAATAAAAAAAGTAATACAATACTGGCTTTAAGAAACATGAAGATCCCTCTTGGATAACCGTCAAGGCTGTAACCTGTTCGGAAAAATAATTAATTTTCTGCAACTCCCTCACAGGGAATGCCTATTGAGTCATTGTTTCACCTTTTTAAGGAGACTTCTTTGAAAGTCAGCCAACTTTTTGCCCAAACTCTGCGCGAAGCCCCTTCAGACGCCGTGCTCCCTTCTCACATCTTTTTAATGCGCGGAGGCTATATTAAGAGCATTTCTACGGGCATTTTTTCCCTCTTTCCCCTCGGCAAGCGAGTCATTCGCAAAATTGAAGCCATCATTCGCGAAGAAATGGAGGGAATCAATGGACAAGAAGTTGAACTTCCCTTAGTGCAAAGTGCTACTCTTTGGAAGGAATCTGGTCGTTACGAGGCCATCGGCGCAGAACTTCTGCGCTTTAATGACCGCAACAACCACGACATGGTTTTGGCCATGACTCACGAAGAGGCCGTAACCGATCTGGCTCGCTCTGCCCTAACCAGTTATAAACAGCTCCCTTTTATGCTTTGGCAAATGCAGAGCAAATACCGCGACGAAGCAAGAGCGCGCGGGGGATTGATTCGCGTGCGCGAATTTACGATGAAAGATGGATATAGCTTTCACAAAGACGAGGCTTGTTTAGACGACTACTACCAAAAGGTACATGAAGCCTATCTGCGCATTTTTCGCCGAGTGGGAATTGAGCCTATTGTCGTTCAATCTGACACGGGGATCATGGGGGGAAAAATCGCCCATGAGTTCATGCTCGAATCGACTAACGGAGAAGATTACTTGATCATTTGTCGCCACTGTGGCTATCAAGCCAATGCAGAAATCGCCAAATTTCAACGCTCTGCCCATAAATCTGATGAACTGCCACTAGAAAAGGTCGCCACTCCGAATCGCGAAAGCATCGAAGATGTTTCTGAATTTCTCGGTCTTTCTCCAACGCAAACCGGCAAGATGGTGTTCTTTTCTTCTGAAAACAAATTGATCGCTGTATTGGTGCAGGGAAATCTCGAAGTTTCTGAAATTAAAGTGAAAAACTTTCTGAAAACGGCAGATTTAATTCCTGCAGATGCCTCTCAGATTGAAGCTGCAGAAATGATTCCCGGCTATGCCAGCCCAGTGGGGGCTAAAAGGGAGCAATTTACACTACTCATCGATGAAAGCATTTCTCTTAACTCAAACTTAGTCGTAGGCGCCAATGAAGCCGGCTTTCACTACAAAAACTTCAATCTGGAGCGAGATCTAGGCGAAGACAGTGTAAATATTGGCGACTTTGCCCAAGCAGATACCGGCTGTGCTTGCCCCGAATGTGCAAAAGAGCTCGAAGCCACTCGCGGCATCGAAATTGGCAATATTTTCAAGTTGGGAACAAAATTTTCTGAGTCGATGGGCGCCACCTTCTTAAACGAAGATGGCAAACGTCTTCCTGCAGTGATGGGATGTTATGGAATCGGTGTAGGCCGACTGATGGCTTCAGTTGCTGAGGCTCACCACGACGACTGGGGCATTCTATGGCCTAAATCAATCGCCCCCTTTCAAGTGCAAATTTGCACTTTAGGAAAAGATGAAGAATCTCAGGTTGCCGCAGATACCTTGTATCACTCGTTGCGCATGGCCGGATACGACGTTCTCTTAGACGACCGCAACGAACGTCCAGGCGTCAAATTTAAAGATGCTGACCTCTGGGGTGTTCCCGTGCGCATCTCAGTCGGCGGCAAATCCTTTGCCGAAGGTAAAGTCGAATTCAAACTGCGCTCAAAAAAAGATTTCGAATTTTTAGAACTCAACAAAGTGCAAGAGCGTCTCGCCATTGAGTACCCTTAAGCTTTTCTCCACCATCGGAATCTTGTGCTCCTGCAGTTGGGCTTTGGATTCTGTGGATTCTTTGATTGCAGAAATGAGCTTTCGGCAATTGGCTGGACAGATCATCATGGTCTATCACTCCCCTCCCGAATTTCTCGAAGAAAATGAGATCGGAAATGTGCTGATCATGCAGAACATGCTCAGAGACCCCAAGGGACTCAAGCGGCAGCTTCACCGATTGGCGCAATGGAAAATTCCCGCCTTCGTCGCCATTGATCAAGAGGGCGGCAACGTCGATCGCATGAAACGGGTCAAAGGGGGATTTCCCTCTCCCTCAGCCCAAGACATCACCTCATTAGAGCCCCGCGATGTCTTTTTAAAAAGCCAAAACGTTGCCCAACTGATGTCCACCTTTGGAATCAACTTAAACCTAGCTCCTGTACTTGACCCCGTCAGAAATGAAAGTGGAGAATACACTTTTATGCGACTTCATCAGAGAAGCTTCGGAAATGATTCCATGCAACTGACCAACATCGCCCCCTTTATCAGGGGAATGAATCAAAACCAAGTGGGCTGTATTTCTAAACACTTTCCGGGTTATGACTCACAAACCAATTCAGATCACGAACCCGCCCACAGCGCTGTCGATTCTATCGGTCTAAAGCGATATCTCGAAAAT
>JBNKYI010000030.1:0-13370 GCA_050300815.1 Fibrobacterales bacterium | reverse complement strand
AAGAAGTACGACATTCCGGGCCCTAAAAAAGCTGCGATTGTTTTGGTGGCGTTGGGAACAGATATTTCAGCAGAAATTTTCAGAAATTTGAACGAAATTGAAGTTGAGCAAATTACAGCTCAAATCGCGCGTTTAGAAAAAGTGACCCCAGAAATCCGAGAGGCGGTTTTAGAAGAATTTCATCAGTTGATCATGGCTCGTCAATTCATTAGCCAAGGGGGAATGAATTACGCAGAAGAAGTTCTTGAAGCGGCGTTGGGATCTCGTAAGGCAAAAGAAATTTTAGAAAAAGTTCAAGGTTCGATTCGAACCACGGGTTTCAATATGCTCGACAGTGTAGACCCCAACCAATTGACAAACTTTATTCAAAAAGAACATCCTCAGACCGTTGCAGTTTTGCTCGCACATATGAGCCCTGAACGAGCGGCGGGAATTATGTCATCGCTATCACAAGAGATGCAGATTGATGTTTCTACTCGCATCGCGACAATGGAGTCGATCAGCCCAGATATTTTGAATCAGGTCGAGCAGGTCTTGTCTCAACAAATGAAGTCGATGTTTTCAGGAGACACAACCGAAATTGGCGGCATCAAGTCGGTTGCCGAAATGCTCAACTTGGTGGACCGTGGAGCAGAGAAAAATATTTTGGGAAATCTCGAAAGAGACAATCCCGAATTGGCCACGCAAATCAAAAATCTCATGTTTGTTTTCGAAGACATTGCTCTTATCGACGACAAGGGCATGCAGCGTATCATGAAAGAGATCGATACCAAAGATCTGGCCTTTTCTCTCAAAGGGGCGACCGAAGTGGTTCAAAACAAGTTTCTCAACAACATGTCTTCGAGAGCAGCCGAAGGCGTTCGCGAAGAAATGCAATTCATGGGGCCTGTGCGAGTCAAAGACGTTGAAGAGAAACAGCAGAAGATTGTCGATATCGTTAGACGTTTAGAAGAAGAAGGCGAAATTGTGATTTCAGGTCGCGGTGGAGAAGAAGAAATCATTGTTTAGTCGATGATGAATTAAGGGAAAGGAATGGGAAATGGATTTTATTGAGGGATTTGGGGCCAACGTCAAGGGCTTGAATATGAATAGTGTTCCAATGAAAGGAATACTTAAAAGCAAAAATGGTTTTGGGGCCTTACATTTTGAAGATTTGTCTAATCAGAACTCTGAAGCGCGCAGTGAGATGGAACATCTCAAGAGAGAGATGCAAAGAATAAAAGAGCAGGCGCTAAGAGAAAAGAAAGCCTTGCAAGCAGAAAGAATAGCCCTTCTAGAAAAACACAAAGCAGAGTTGGCCGAAAAAGTGGCTCAGGCGTTTAGAGATGGGCAAGAAAAAGGAAAAGCCGAAGCCGAAGCCGAACACATCGCCCGAGAAAATGAGGTGTTTGAGGGAGTTAAGAAGGCCATTGAAAATTTAGAAGAGCAACGACAACATTTTTTCAACCATGCTGAAGAAGGCATTGCACAAGCCCTTTCTTCGATGACGCGTCGTATCGTTGGCAGTTGGCTTGATCAGTGTCCTGGAGCAGTTGAGGGCGCTGTCAAAGAAGCATTGGGCTATTTAGGGCATGAATCTCATGTGCGCTTGTTGCTTAATTCAAGCGATTTTGCTTGGGTTCAACCTCGCGTTAAAAGTTGGTTAGATATTGGGCAAGGTAATGTTAACATCGAATTAATCGAAGAAAATCGATTGGGTCGCGGCGGGTGTGTACTCGAAACCGATTCGGGTAAAATAGAGGTGCGCATTGAATCTTTACTTGACGAAATGGAAGGCATTGTCGCTAAGTATTTTAGAAATGTAGCCGAAGGTCAATAAATGCTCGAAGCGAGATTGGGAAGTATTGCAGAAGAGTGTAGTCGAGTCAGTTTTTCAAAACGAAGTGGAAAGATCTCTCGCATTGTTGGGATGGTGATTGAATCTAAAGGCCCCTCGGCCTCGATTGGTGAGTTGTGCACAATCTCAAGCGGCAAAGAAAAAGTTTGCGATGCCGAGGTGGTGGGCTTCCACGAGAATCGCACCTTATTGATGCCCTATGGCCCCTTAGAAGGTATTCGCCCAGGAATGCAGGTGACTGCAGGCGGCAGAAGTTTAAACATCGCTTTGGGAAAAGAATTGTTAGGGCGAGTGCTTGATGGCCTCGGCAAACCCGTAGATGGCAAAGGGGATATTTCTGCAGAAAGCTATCGGTCGATTTATGCAGATCCCCCCGTTGCTTTGCAAAGAAGACGCATCACCGAAGAAATGAGTACGGGCATTCGAGCTATTGACGGATTTTTAACCGTTGGCAAAGGTCAAAGGGTGGGAATCTTTGCAGGTTCAGGTGTGGGCAAATCGGTGACCATGGGGATGATTGCTCGCAATTGCTTAGCTGAAGTTAACGTGATTGCCTTAATTGGTGAACGGGGTCGCGAAGTGAAAGAGTTTATCGAAAAAGACCTAGGTGAAGAAGGTCTCAAGAGGTCAATTGTTATTGTGGCCACTTCTGATCAGCCGGCTCTAGTGAGGTTGAAATCGTCGCTAGTGGCGACGACGATCGCAGAATATTTCAGAGACTTAGGCAAAGACGTTTTGCTTATGATGGATTCTTCGACCCGACTGGCAATGGCGCAAAGAGAAATTGGTTTGGCGGTAGGAGAACCTCCTACGACCAAAGGGTATCCTCCATCGGTTTTTGGATTTCTCCCTAAGATGTTTGAACGAGCGGGAACTTCAGATAAAGGAAGTATTACGGGACTTTATACCGTGCTGGTTGAAGGCTCAGATATGGAAGACCCCATTGCAGATTGCGTGCGTTCGATTTTAGATGGTCATATCGTTCTCGATCGAAAATTGGCTCATAAAAATCACTATCCCGCAATTGATGTTTTGCAAAGTATTTCTCGTTGTCGCGGAGACGTGATCGACAAAGACGATTTAAAAAGATCAAACCAGTTGTTAAAGTCTATGGCAAAATACAGAGAAACCGAAGATCTCATTCAGATTGGCGCCTATGTGAAGGGGACAGACTCTGAAGTGGATCTGGCGATTAAATTGCAAAAGCCGCTCAATGAACTCTTGATTCAATCGATTGACGAATCTTCGAGTCTTGAGAGTTTACGCCAGCAAATCAAAGAACTGAATGAGGTGACCGTTGGCTAGGTTTAAATTTTCTCTTGAGGGCGTTTTGCGCGTCAGACGATTGGCTGAAGAACTCGCCCAGGGAAAATACGGTGCAAAGCTGGCAGAATGTGAATCTCTGCGGCAAGAGATTGTCAAAGCTCAAAGAGAAATTGAAGAATTTCGATCAGAATGGACTTATGAACGTTGGATTGATCCTCATCAACTCATTCATCGAAACTGTTGGCTAGAGCATCTCAATGCTGAATGTTGGAAGCGACAAGAAGAACTTCGAGAACAGAAACGACTGCTTGAAATTTTGCGCAAAGAGCTAGCGAAGGCGAGCCAAGAGAAAAAAGCCATCGAAAAGCTAAAGGAAAAGAAATTCGAAGAATTTAAAGCCGAAATAAAAAAGAAAGAACAACACTTTACCGATGAAATGGCGAGTGTTCGCTTTTTTAGAAGTGAGAAAAATATTGAGATTTAGAGTTTTCATTCTGCTGATTTTAATCGGGGCTTCTGTGCAAGGGGCCGAATGGACTCGTCTTGAATTTTCGTCGGATTTTGGAGGAGCGAGCAACGACTCGTTAAATCTTTATCAGGGGTATCCCGATACTCTGTCGCTTTATCGCATGCGTCGCGATTTTATGTCTTTGTATTCGAGTCATCTCAATGATAGCGCTGGCGGTAAAAATCGTTATGGCTCTTATCCGGTGGTTTTTATGCCTGGGGTGAATGTGCTTGATGTGATCTGGAACAGTTGGGACGTTCCTCATGGGGCATCGGTTGACGAAATTGATAGCTTGATGTTTAGGCGTTACGATCTTGGCAGTCTGCAGGCGAGTTACACCGAATGGAGCATTGCCGGAGGAGAAAGTCCTGGCGATACGAATTATTATTCGGGTTTGACTCAGCGTTATCCCCCGAACTCGGTGAATTTGTTAACGGCCCTCAATGGGGATTACCTCGCTACTTGGGGAACTGTGACTTTTGGACCTGTTCGTACAACGAACAGTGTTCGATTGACCTCTATTCTCAATCCCCTAAATCGCGGTGAGAATTTTGATACGGTGACGACCTTAACTCAATTTGGAGGAAATCCCTCTGTGGATTTTATTCCTCGGGGCGCTACCGCAGAGCAACTGGTTGTCTATGGGTTGCAAGCTAAAAATGGATCTAATTTCACCCAAGCCGTTTTGCAGAGAGAGAGCTTTCCCGGTCGCACTCCGGTCGCAAGAGACACTTTTACGGCAGTGTCGGGTACGAATGTCTTTATGAAATCATTTCAGGTGGCGACAGATTCAACGGGTCGAAGTCTAGTGGCTTGGATTGAAGGCAATGATATTTATGCACGCGTCTTTGACTTGGGGTTAAACGACTTGTCTACCGGTTTGCAAGTGACTTCTTCTGGCGATGTAGAAATAAGAAATCCAATAACTGAATTGCACAGCCCTTTTATCGGTTTAGCAAATACGGTGAACGGCCAGTTTGTGATTACCTATGGCCGTTTGGGGAATATTTATTATCGATTGATTAATGCGCAAACGCTAAGTGTCGGGGCCGAGCAATTGCTGGCCGGAGGGAGCGCAAGCCATTGGCCAAGTGTCGCGACGGCAGGCGATAAAATTGCATTTGCGTATTTTGGTGATTTGGTGTCGGGTACTGACCGTGCGCACGTTTCTCGCTTTGATTTAGATGGGTTGGGTGCGCCGATGGGTGCAACGCGCGCCGATACAGCCCTCGTTAATTTTAATACAACATTTACCCATAGCTACGGAATGCGCGTACATTCGTGGGGGCAAATTCAACTGGCTATAGATGTCGATGGGAATTTAGGCGCGGCTTTTAACAATGAAGCAGATGCTTATCTCACTCTTTGGGGGAACCGGGCCTATTATGCAGATTCTTCTTTTTATCGAAGCGGTGTTTTCGAATTCTCAGCGCCAGGAGTTGCCGAGCCTTGGGCTTTAGGGGATTCAATCTATGTGCTTCGCACGCTCTACAGTCAAGATTCTCTCTTGATATTGAATTTTACTCAAGGCACGGGTTCTGGTTTGACCAATGCATATGCATTTTCATCTTTGCACAATGTAGATAGCGTGGCTTCTCAGGCCGTAGATGGCAGCTTCTATCGCTATCAGTTTAGTTTCTATGAAGGAGTTAACCATCGGTATGCCCCAGTGGTCGATTCTTTAAAAGTATACTGGAATGCCAAGCCGCGCATTCCTCGTCGCATAAATGCTCAAATTAATCTCAATGCTTTCATTTCATTAGATACCTTATCGTTGATGGCAAAGAGAGATTCTCTATTAGTGAATTACGAAATTTTTGACTATTCTGCCGAAGACAATCCCGATTTTTTTTACGCGTTGGCTAATGAGTCTCCTGTGCAAGTGAATTTGGGAGCAGATAGCGCCGGCTTTTATTCTTATGCTCTGCGTTTGACGGCGCGCGATAGCTCGGGGTGGCAACCTTTAGTGAGTTGGGTGGTCGACTCTTTGGGGTATAAGAGTTTAGAAGATACCCTTTGGATTGATTTTCGCAATGATGCTCCTACGGGTGTCTTGCAATGGACAAGTGCTGACGGAATGGGAAATGTAGACACTTCTTCGCTTCCCCAATTAAATCCGTTAATTTTTGAGGGGGGAAGTTCGGCGCGACTTTTTGGAGTGGTGAGTGATTCGAACACCTCGACTTTGCAGTTGAGTTGGAGCACTCGAGTCGCTGGGGTGAGTGGCAGTTTAAATATCACTTCGGGAAATGCCTTTGCTTTCGATTTAACAAGTCCTTCAGCAGATAGTCAACAGGTTCGTCCGGGATTGAATTCTTGGTTATTGGGCACCGATACTCTAGATGTGGCTATCAACGATAGCAGAGACACAACGAGAATTTCACAATTGTATCAAATCAATCACCGCCCTTGGGCTGAAGGCGTAAGTAGCATTCGCTATGGAATTCCGTGGGTCGATAGCGCAATGGCCCAAAGTGATGCATTACCCGGAAGAAGTGGCGCTTTTATCGTGCCTTATACACCGACCACCTTAGAGTTGCAAGTTGCCGATGCAGATTCGGCAAAGGGTGATACGATCGGGGTTGAATGGTATTTGATTGATTTAGACAGTGTGGGTACCTGTTGTTTTAATCGCCGAGGGCCCGTTGCTGTGGGTCAGCGCATTGACGTCGGTGAAATAGCAATGGCCAATGATACACTCAAGATCGGTTCTGAAATCTGGGCTGGGGCGGCGGCGATAAAATCCTTTTACGATTTTCCTCCTTTGTTGGTCGCCCGCTCTATCGATGCGAGGGGTGCAAATTCAGAAGATACATTGATGTTGCAATATTCGATTGCCGACACTACCTTAAATCCATTCTTTGGGAGCTCGCTCGAATACTTGCAAATGAATCTGCATTACGCCGCTGGCAGTCAGCGATTAAAAGACACCGTAAGTGCAGTGATTCACAGTACGGGAACGATTCCATTGGGAGTCTATAAATTATCGACGGTTAAGGATCAAGGCATTTGGCTCGATGTCGAAACATTTAGACCCGAGAGAGAACTGATGAAAGTGAATACGGACAGTTCGCGTATTGATCCTAACAATCCTTGGCAAATTGCCAAAGGAGATTCGATTCGCATTCGCTTTTTGATAGATGTAGATAGTTTGAGAGGAGATTATCTATTTGTTGATACCTTATATGTTGAAACGAACGACTTTTTAAATCCTCGATTGCCTCTGCCCTTTCGACTTAAAGTTTCTGATATGCCTATCGTAGATTATTATTATCACACATTAGGAGGGTGGCAAGAGACAGATTCACTGATAGGCAAAAGTATCCCTCTGTGGAGTGAAGTTTTGTTGGTTTTTAACGAGCCTGTTTTGAAGGATTCGATAAACTCTTCTTTAGAAATTTACTCGGTGCTCGATAGCGTGGTTCGCGCCCCAAATTCTCACGATGCAATACCTCCCTATTACTCAGGTCTTTGGAGTATGAATACTTTTAGAAAAAGCGATGGCACAACGATGAATGGTTATACAGACTCCGTTCGTTTTGCTCCCGAGTATCTTGCGATTTCAGACAGTTTAAAAAAGCGACCTCCGGCGGGAGTGTGGATTCCTCGTGATCTGATTCGTCTGAAAATCAACAATGGGATTGTCGATTCAGCCGGAAACCCCCTTGACCTTTCTAGGCAAAGAGAAGTTGCAGATGCGGGCTCCTTAGATACATTGTTGAGTTTTTACATTGATTCGGCAACGTTGCAGGTCGATACGGCAAATTCTTATCCTAAAGAAGGAGTGGGTTTTGACGCCGATCGCGATATTGAAATCCGCTTTAACGCCCCTTTGAGTTGGATCAATGTTTTTGGAAAAGACACGCTGGTAGCTATTGACACCTTGGGAATGGGCGAGGGACAGGCTTTGGGAGTTGCGTTGACCAGTGCGAAGTCGGGGGGGCGGGCATTGCCGCTGCGTTCTATTGAGCTTCGAAGCGGAGACAGCGTTTTGTTTGTGCGCCCCCTGCGGCGTTTCTTTGCAGATGATACCGTGACATTGCGATTAGATTCTCGAATTTCAGATCAGTGGGGGAGAACGCTCGATGGAAATTTTGATGGAGAGGGGGAGCATCTCTTCGGTTTTAACGATTCATTGGATTTTTTTGAAATCACCTTTGAAGTGGCCGATGGGCGCTTTTACACCTTTCCCAATCCTTACCGGGCTTGGGATCCCAGTCATCAGGCGATAGGGGGGATTCGCTTCAAAAATCTTGAAAAAATAAAAGGATTTAAAAAAACGGCTAAATGGGAGATCGGTTTTTATGACGTGACGGGTCAGAATTTGCTGCGCCGCACGCTTTGGGATCCTCGATCGGGTGAGTTGAGCCCTCCTCAGGAGTATCTGTGGAATGTGCGCAATCGCGCGGGGAAAAAAGTGGCTAGTGGCACTTATCTCTATGTTTTCTACGCCAATGGCAAGGCGGTGAAAAAAGGAAAGGTGGCTTTGATTCGATGAAAAAACAAACGCGTTTAATGCTCCTTATTTTGTCTTTGCCTGTATTGCTGAGTTTGGGCTACCAATACGGAGCCTTTGATTTTGTTTTTGCAGGCGGCGAAAATTCGAAAGAGTCTTCGTCGAAAAAGAATCAAAGAAACAGTGAAGTGGATCGCATTCTCAAAGAAGTGAAAGACGAAAAGTTAAAAGAAGAGAGCAAAGAAGGGGCAAAAGATTCTCGCGGTGAAGAGCCGCTCTCGTCGAGTGGGATATCGAGCTCTTTGCCAGAAAGTTCGATGCAAATGCCAATGGATTTTCAAGAAAAAAGACAGGGTGAGCTAGGCGAACAAGAAAAAAAAACCTTTGATGACCAAAAACTTGCCATGGAAATTGTAGAAGAACCCCTTCCGCTAGAACTCGAAGGCAAAGGGCTCTCTGATTCCGTATTACAGCGCAGTTACTCTTGGGTTCCGGGGGTGGCGCCTATTCATTTTAAAGAATCTCCGGGGCTCGAAGGCGGGGTTCGCTATCGAATTTTTTACGGAGATTCTTCAAAATTACCAGAACTTGAAAAATGGGAGGCGAGTTTGCGGGTGGCTATTGGGAATATTTTTTATCTTTCGGCCCGCAACCAGTGGAATTTACCCCATTTAAGTCGGGCCATTAAAGAAAAATTTAATGGAATCCTTCCTGGAGATTGGGTAGATTCTGTGGCAATTATCCACATAGAACTGAACCCGGGCCAGCATGATCAACAAAATCATTAACAGTATTATCGGTGATCCTCACCAGCGCTACATCAAAAAATTACGCCCCCTTCTCGACGATATTGAAAAAACGGGCCTAGAACTTGAGGCTCTTTCTGACACAGAGCTTTCTGAACAAACTGAGTTTCTCAAGGGCGAGTTGTCTAATGGCAAAAGCCTTGACGATATTTTAGTCAGGGCTTTTGCGGTTTGTCGCGAAGCCTGTGACCGCCGTCTGGGAATGTTGAATGTCTTGAAGGATCAGTTCAATTTTGATTTATCTCGATTTTCTCCTTCGGTCAAAGAAGAGGCTGAAAAAGCAAAGTCTCTCTTAGATTCTCAAGAAATCCCCGAGTGGCAAATTCATTTAAGCGCTGAATTTTATAAAGAAATCCGCGTGCTCTATCCCGAATCGGTTCGCCCCTTTCGAATGCGCTCTTTTGAAGTGCAGCTTATTGGGGGGATTGCTCTGCACCGCGGCAATATCGCAGAGATGGCGACTGGTGAAGGTAAAACGCTGGCTTCGGCTTGCCCGGTTTATCTCAATGCCCTAGGGGGTGAAGGGGTGCATGTTGTAACGGTGAACGACTATTTGGCGAGACGCGATGCCGAGACCATGGGGCGAGCTTATCGCTTCTTAGGCCTCGAAGTAGGATTGATTGTCGCTGATCTCGATGCTGAGACTCGCCGTCGCTCTTATGGTTCTGATATCACCTATGGAACGAACAACGAATTTGGTTTTGATTACTTGCGCGACAATATGGCAATTGAGCCAGCTCAGATGGTTCAGCGCGAATTGAACTACTGTATCATTGACGAAGTAGACTCGGTTTTGATTGATGAGGCGCGCACCCCGTTGATTATTTCGGGCCCCGCAGAAGAGTCGACAGATCGCTATGTGAAGGCGAACTCATTGGTTAGACTTCTTAAAAAAGAAGAGCATTTCACAGTAGACGAAAAGGCGAATTCGGTTTTGCTTACCGATGAAGGTGTGGTTTTTGCCGAGAAGTTTTTAGGCATTGATAATCTTTATGGCGACATGAATTCTCGCTGGGTACACAACATTCAGCAGGCTTTGCGCGCTCACGTGCTCTATATCTTAGATAAAGAATATGTCGTTGAAGAGGGCGAAGTGGTCATCGTCGATGAAAACACGGGCCGCAAAATGAATGGGCGGCGCTACTCAGACGGTTTACACCAAGCCATTGAGGCTAAAGAAGGTCTTAAAGTTCGCCGCGAAAACCAGACCTTGGCGACCATCACCTTTCAAAATTATTTCAAAATGTATAACAAACTTTCGGGAATGACGGGTACCGCAGATACCGAGGCCCGCGAGTTTCAAGAGATCTATTCGCTCTCTGTCGTCGTGATTCCTACAAATCGCCCTTGTGTTCGAGACGATCGAGATGATTTGGTCTTTGCAACACTCGAGCGCAAACTCGACGCAATTTCTGAAGAAGTCAAGACCCGTCACCAAAAGGGGCAACCCATTCTGATCGGTACGATTTCTATTGAGAAATCAGAACTGATTTCTCAGCAGCTAAAAAAAGTGGGCGTTCCTCACGATGTCTTGAATGCTAAACAACACGCCCGCGAAGCAGATATTGTGTTAAATGCAGGCCAGCGGGGCAAAGTTACGATTGCCACCAACATGGCGGGTCGCGGTACAGATATCGTGTTGGGTGAGGGGGTTGCAGAGTTGGGTGGCCTACATGTGCTTGGCACTGAGCGTCACGAATCACGGCGGATTGACAACCAGCTACGCGGCCGTGCTGGTCGTCAAGGAGACCCCGGCTCTTCGACTTATTACCTCTGTGGTGACGATGATTTACTGCGTATTTTTGGCGGTGACCGTTTTAAAAACATGATGATGAAAATGGACGATGGCGAAGCATTGTCTCACGGTCTGTTGAACTCGGCAATTAAAAGGGCGCAAGCGAAAGTCGAGGCACAAAACTTTGAATCGCGCAAACATTTGCTTGACTATGACGGGGTGATGAATTCTCAGAGAACCATCATCTACAACATTCGCAAACGCATTCTCAGAGGGGATGACGTTTCGGATGAAGTGCGTCAAAACTTCGACCGCGCATTAGATTTTGTATTGCACAAATATGCCATTCACAATTACACCGAAGATTGGGATCTCGAATCGCTGGCAAAAGAAGTTCAGCAGCACTTCGATATGACTCTTGATATCGATGCTCTGCGCAAAGAAAATTTGAGTTCTGCCGATTTTCTCGACCGAGTGGTGGATTCGCTTTGGGAGCGCTATCAAAGTCGAGTTAAAGTGCTTGAAAAAGCCGATGTCGACAATCTTGAGCGCCGGGTGTTGCTGATTACGATTGACCAAGTTTGGAAAGAACACTTGCACGCGATGGATCATCTTAGAGATGCGATTCGTTACCGCAGCTACGGTCAACGCGATCCTTTGCAGGTTTATAAGTCTGAGTCAAAACCTCTCTTTGAAAGTTGCCTCGACAACATTGCCATGAGGGTTTCAGAACGTTTGACCCATCTAAAAATCAGAACGGAGAGCGCCGAAGAATCTCCACAAGATTCAGAAGGGCCGAGAGAAGAAATTTCTGAGGATAGACCTAAGGCGAAACCTCAATTAGAGTCGAGAGCGCCGATGCCTCATCCTGCGGTTCAAGCGGCAATTCTCGCTGGCAAACGCCCAGGGCGCAATGATCTTTGTCCTTGCGGTTCGGGCAAAAAATTTAAGAAGTGCCATGGCATTGATGACTAATCGCTTTATTGCCTTTGAGGGAATTGATGGGTGTGGTAAAACCACTCAGATTGAGGCCCTGCATAAAGTCATAGAAGAAAAGGGTTTTGAGGTGGTTCGCATTCGAGAACCCGGCGGAACGTCTTTCTCAGAAGAAGTGCGCGAGTTGCTGCTCAAGCCCCGTAGTGGGGGGCTCTCAGAGATGGCAGAATTGCTTCTTTTTAATGCGGCGCGCGCTCAACTCATTAGAGAGGTTATCGCCCCAGCCCTCAAAGAGGGAAAGGTTGTTCTCGCTGATCGATTTGCGCTTTCTACTTTGGCTTATCAAGGCTATGGCCGTCAAATGAACCTCTCGCTCATTGAGCACCTACTCAAGGAAGTTTGCGGAGACTGTTGGCCTGCTAAAACTTTTTACCTCGACATCAGTTCTGAAGAATCGTTGAAACGCAGGGCGCTTCGCGGAGGAGAGCCCGATCGCCTAGAGTTGGAAAAGGGCGCTTTCTTCGATCGAGTTGTCGCCGGTTACCGAGAGATTTCGTTGAATGATCCCAAATTAATTTCTAGATACAATGCATTAGAAACTATTGATACAATACACTCTCAAATCGTTTCTGAAGCTTTTGAGCTTTTATTTCAGAACCCAAAGGATTAGCTGATGTTCTATAAAAATCTCGGTCCCGTTTTGGCCCTTTCTTTAGCCTTGATCACCCCCACCTTAGCCCGAGAGAATCAAACTCAAACTCAAGACGATTTTTACGAAAATATTTATCGACTCAATAAGGTTCTTCTCGAAATCAATCGCAAATACGTTGAAGATGTATCGGCCGATGATCTCACCGATGCGGCGATAATGGGGCTGCGCCAGATTTTGGATCCTCATACCGCGGTTCTCAGCCCTGACGCTTCTGACGATCTTAAGGTCTCTACCGAAGGAGAGTTTGGCGGTTTGGGAATCACAATCGCCATTCGCGATAATATTTTGACTGTCATTGCCCCTTTGCACGGCACCCCGGCGTATCGCATGGGATTGCTTGCCGGTGACCGAATCATCAAAATCAGCGGTGAGTCAACGAGAGGTTTAGAAATTGACGAAGCCGTAGACAAACTGCGGGGGAAAATTGGGACGGATGTTACCATTACAATCGCCCGTGAAGGCGTGGCAGATCCTATGGAATTCACGATCACTCGCGACCGTATTGTCATTCAGTCTGTTCCTTTTCACGGCATGATCTCTAAAGATGTCGGTTTGATTCGAGTGGCCAGTTTTGCGCAAAAAACAAGTCGCGATGTCGAAAAAGCCATAGAAGATCTCAAATCACAAGGAATGAAAAAACTCATTCTCGACTTGCGTTTTAATCCCGGTGGCTTACTTACCCAAGCCATTGAGCTGGGCGATTTGTTTTTAGAGAAAGATCGTTTAGTTGTTTCGACTAAAGGTCGCACTCAACAGAGCGAAGCTTATAGTGAAAACCCTCCTCTATTAGGAGAAGACGTTCCTTTAGTTGTTTTAGTCAACGGAGGTTCGGCCTCGGCTTCAGAGATTGTTTCGGGTGCCATTCAAGACTGGGATCGCGGAGTGATCATGGGTGAGAATACCTTTGGAAAAGGCTCTGTTCAGACGATTTATCCTTTGGACATGCAAGGGCATGCGCTTAAAATGACGACCGCTTTCTACTACCTCCCTCAAGGGCGCTGTATCAATAAGCCTGAGAATGGGGTGCACCACAATATGGAAGTTAAAATATCAGCAGATTCGACAGCGATCGATAGCAGTAAAATCAAGTTTAAGACAAACAACGGCCGTATCG
>JBNKYI010000029.1:0-13373 GCA_050300815.1 Fibrobacterales bacterium | reverse complement strand
ATAGAGAAGCCCTTGCGCCCAGCAATACCCGTGATCGTGTGAGGGCTTTCATCTTTTTGAGCGCCAATGATTGTGCCCGCATCATCAGGGCGATTCGTGTTGCGTATGTTTATGGGAATATCAACTTGCTTACAGGGTGCAATCGCCTCGTCGTGAAAGACATTGGCTCCTGAATAAGAAAGCTCTCGAATTTCGCGATAAGAGACGTATTCCATAGGCAAAGGGTTTTCAACAATGCGGGGATCTGCCATCAATAAACCCGAGACATCCGTCCAGTTTTCATAGATCTTTGCCCGCACCCCTCGGGCGAGAATCGCGCCGGTAATATCAGAACCTCCCCGACTGAATGTCTTTACATTTCCTTTTTTATCCTTGCCGTAAAATCCAGGAACCACATAGAATTTCTCTGGATCTATACGTTGAGCGATCGTCTCGTAAGTCCACTCAGAAATCCGATAGTAATGATCCATCTCAATAAGTTCAATCGGGTCAATAAATTCAAACCCCAAGAACTGAGCGACCAAACACCCACTTAGATATTCACCCCTTGAAACCACATAATCTACGCTAATTTCTCCGGGATTTTCTTTAAGGGTCTGTTCAATAAGCCTAAATTCTCTTTGAATATCATACTTGAGGTTTAGCTCCGTGACAATTTCTTCAAAGCGATTTTGAATTTCATTAAGCGGCACGCTAAAATCGAGTTTCTCTGAAGCCAAGTGATAAACCGAGTAGAGTAAATCGGTAATTTTCGTTTCTTCGGGATGGCGCTTTCCCGGAGCGGAAACCACAACAATGCGACGATCAGAATCGGCTCGCAAAATTTTTTCGATTTTGCGTAACTGAGAGGCGTCAGCCACAGAACTCCCGCCAAATTTGCACACCTTTACCGAACTTGAAGACGACATGAAAATTACCTTTTGAGATGAAAATGCTTTGGGCAAAGTTAGCAAAGCGCCTTTCTTTTTCGTGAAAAGAGGCCGCTTCTCTACCGAGAGGGCATCGATTTAAAGGGGCCTTTTAACTAAACGAGCCCCAAAAAAACCATCAAGACTATTCGGCTGAGGCCATATTTTCAAAAACATCCCTTCGGTATAATGCCGATGAACCCATTTGCGCGCCGTCTCAACCTCAAATTCGGGGTGCTCTTTGAGAAAAGCCTCAACCACTTGAACTGTCTCTTCAGGCTCAGGGCTGCAAGTGCCATAAACCAAAACGCCACCAGGCTTAAGCAATGCCGCCGCTCCATTCAAAATACCGAGTTGCAATTCACTCTGCTTTTTTAACTCAGCCTCTGAAACCATCCATTTCGCTTCAGGGCGTCTGTTGAGTACTCCCAAATTCGAACAAGGAGCATCAATCAGAATTCGATCGAATGACTCAGAAAGATAAGGTACATTTTGCGCGTCAGCAACCACCGTTGTCAGCTTGAGACCCAAGCGCTCTTTAAGATCGCGACTGCGCCGCAAGCGCTCCCATTTCAAGTCGCCCAATACAACAGGCATTTCAGGAAATTCTTCTAAAATCAATGCAGACTTTCCACCAGGTGCTCCACAGAGATCGAGCAATATTTCTTTTCCTTCAAGGCCCAACAACTGCACCATCAAATACGATGCCGGGTCTTGAATCGAAATCTTGCCTTCGACAAAAAAGGAGTGCGCAAGCATTTGCCCCACTGGCTTATCTAGTGCAAAAAAGCGTTCAAAACGCCATTCCACTTCTCCAAATTCTCTTTCGATTTCGTCTTTAGAGCACCTACTCAGATTCAATCGGTAAAAAGTGCGGGGCTCAGAGATATTGACCCGACACCGCCGAATCATCTTATCAAATCCCATATTTTCATTCCACTTGTGAATCAACCAAGTGGGATGAGAATAGCAAATGGCCACATCTTTAATTTTTTTAGAGTGACGAGGCACTTCAAGACCTTCGCGATCGACCTTGCGCATCACCGCATTAATCAACGAAACTTCTTTCTTCAATCCCAAACTCTTCGCCAATTCAACGGTGAGATCAACACTCACATGAGTGGGATAGCGATCTTTCTGATAAAGTTGCCACATTCCCGTCAACAAAACCCGGCGAACTTCGTTGCTCGGCATAAACTTCACACGTCGACGAACATTATACTCTAACAAAGTGATATTTCGGCAAACGCCCATTGCAATATCCATTGCAATGGCTCGCTCTTGACCTTTTAAGAGAGAGGGAATGTTTTCGGCGACAAAGCCGTAGCCTTCCTGCCATTTTCGCAGGGCTTCATAGGCTCCTAAGCGCGAGGCTACTCCGGCTTTTTGAGACAAGGGCACGTCCTATTTTGAAGTCCATTCCAAAAACTAATCCCATCTTGAGCTTTTTTTCCCTGAGGTTGAACTTCTATCAATTCAAGCCAACCATCATCACAGCCCACATAGAGCGCCCCTTTAAACGCAAACAACGCACCCGAGCTCGCTTTCTGACTTGGACCCTCAAGAGTCACTAAGCGACTCTTGAGGATTTTAAGCACTTGATCTTCGTGCATTGCATAAGCACTCGGCCAAGGAAAAAATCCCCGAATGACGTTATGAAGTTCTAAACAAGTCTTCGAAAAATCTAACGCACCATCTTCTTTTTTTAGCTTGCGAGCTCCACAGGCAAGTTCGTGATCTTGCGGCAAAGGCGTGTAATTTCCACTCGCTATCTTAGCCAAGGCCCTATCGAGGGCAGGGCGGCCCGCTTCGAGCAACTTAGCGTAAACCTCAGGGCCTCGATCTTCAAGAGAAATGCTCACTTTTTCTTGCTCAACAATGGGGCCGTGATCCATCTTCTCATCCAATTGAAAGATTGTCACCCCCGTTTCACTTTCTCCTTTGGCGATAGCCCACTGAATAGGCGCCGCCCCTCGATATTTAGGAAGCAGCGAGGTGTGAATGTTGACCGAACCCTTAGGAGGAATCGCCAACAGCACGGGGGGCAGAATAGAATAAGCGACGACCACAAAAAGATCGGGGCGCAGAGACGTTAGCGACGCAACGGTTTCTGGCGATCTCAAGTCTTCGGGTTGCAACACGGGCAAACCCAACTCTTCAGCCTTGATTTTAACAGGGGGAGGCGTTAGCTTGCGGCCTCGTCCACTGGGGCGATCGGGCTGAGTCACCACTCCAACAATCTCGTGAGCAGAAGACATTAAATGTTCTAAAAATGAAACCGAGAACTCAGGAGTTCCCATGAAAATAATTCGCATGACTACCTAAAATTTTTCGGCGAGAAGGCGAATATCATCCTGACATTTCAAAAAAGCCTCCACCACCTTGGGATCAAATTGTTTGCCCTTACCTTCAGCGATCAAAGCGCAGGCTTCTTCGTGAGGATAAGCTTTGCGCCAAGGCTTGTCATTGATCAGGGCATTATACACATCGGTAAGAGAAACAATTCGAGCGCTTAGAGGAATCTCTTCGCCGGCCAAAGGTTTTCCCATACCGTTTTGTACAAAGTAACTAACCGAAGCCCCATCTTTCAAGACATTGGGATAACCTTTCCCATCCCAGCGTTGGTGGTGGTGATAAATAATTTCTTTGGCCATGCTAAAATAGGTGCGATAAGGCAATGTTCGCTGAAGCTCTGAAATCAAATCTCCACCGATAATCACGTGAGCTTTCATCATCTCAAGCTCTTCTTGGTTAAAAGAGTCGACTTTGTCGAGGATTTGATCAGACAAGCCAATGCGGCCGAGATCATACAACGGCGCCGCTATTTTAAGATCTTCGATATAACCCGCACTCAGATATCCCGTGTACGCCTCATCCCTCGACAACTCTTCGGCAATTCGCTTGGCAATCACGCCAATTGAGCGCACTTGGCGGCTCGTATGTATATCTCTGACCTCAGTGACTTTGCTCAGCCCCAAGGTTGTCGTTTTAGAAATTTCATGCAGGGCCGTATTCGCTTCATCTGCCAGATGCAATTCGCGCGCCAACTTATGAATTGCAGGAGCCAATGCAAAACGGATGAACGAATAAAAACAGAGCACACCGATGAGATAAATAGCCAAATCTTCGACGTAAACTTGCCAATCCCCACCGTGTAAAGCTCCGGCCTTCCAAAAAACAATCACAAAGGTTTGCACGGCCGAAAGAGCCAACGCCAACAAGAGGGGATAACGATCAACCCAGTGAGAAACAAATTTTGAGTGTTCAGGTGATGAGAAAAGAGAATTTTGTTTCTCTTGAACTCCACCAGCTATTGAGGGATTGGTCACTTCAATCTCCAAATAAAGAGCCGAGCTTATTCTAGCGCCCTCGGATTTCATCTGAGGGCTCCCCTTGAATCTATACTCAATTCTCAAAAATGGTTTCGTTGGTTTTAAGTTTTTATTTGCGAGAGATTCAATTCATTAGCGATTCAGCTCGGGCGCGGCTTGCTTCGAAAAATGCATTTGAGAAACTACACTTAAAGAGCATTAAAGTCGACTTCACATCAACCGATATAAAATCTATGTGCACAAAGTCTTTAGCTCTTATTCTTTACCTTTCATCCCTCAACCTCTGGGCTCTTACCCCACTTTGTGGTCGCATTAACCTTCCCACCAGTTTAATTCGCAGCCGATCTCCTTACCTCATTACAGGAGACCTCTATGTTCCTCCCAATTCTCGACTCACCATTGAAAGTGGGGTCGAAGTTTTTATTGGCTCTCAAGAGACCTGTCATGAAACGAAACAACAAGACTACTCTGATTCAACTTTAATTTCTATCAAGATTGACGGCGCTTTTTACGTCGAGGGATCTCCTGAAGCTCCCGTGTTTATCGGCCCGCAAAATAACGAGCCCGGCAAAATTCAATGGGATGGAATTCGCATTTGGAATGGCAACCGACTCAGCACTCAAATTCAGTATCTCTATCTGCGCGGGGCCAATCGCGGAATTCACGTTATGAATTCAAAATTCAACGTTGCCAATTCTGTTTTCGAAGATAATGGGATAGGAATTCATTTAATGTCAAACGGTAATATCGCCATTTTTAATTCCATCTTCACCAAAAACCAGTTAGCGGGAATTTACCAAGAGTCGAGTTCTCCCCGCATTTATGCTAATGTTTTCTACCAAAACTACAGTCAGGGAATTTGGTCAGACTCGCGCAGCTCTCTAGAAATCGGTTTCAATGCCTTTTTTCAAAATGGCGAGAATGATTGCTATCGGTGCCCTTATAAAGTCGCCAGTCTCGTAGATACAAACTGGCTTGGAGACAGTGTAGACACCTATAAAAATCAATTTGTTGACCCCTACTTTATTGAATCATCAACCACAAAAAAAAGAGAGCTGACAGACTTCGACGTCGCTACCCCTTTGACCGAAGTTTTAGACACCAACTTGGCAAAACAAATCACCATGGCCCGTCAACGCTACGAAAACCTAGGGATCTCGTGGTCAAAACCCTTTGTTCCTAGAGGAGAAAAAGGTTCTTTTCGTTTAAGCAAATATTCGACACTGCGCGGCGCGGCGCCCAACGATCCTTTCTTTGCTAATGATGACGCCGACAGCAGTCGAGGAGACATCGGCCTCTACGGAGGAACTCCTGACCGAGTTAAAAGAATCTTTCCTTTTGATTAATTTTTTTCTGACTGTACGGCAGCTCTAAACGCAGTTGTATCAACAGAAGTTTTTCGAACGAATGAACCTTTAGAGATACCCTGTAATCGCATCACCGCCAACACGCTCAAAGCTCCCCCAACCAATGTGTACCAAGGGGATTTCTCACCTAAGAAAACAAAGCCCGAAATGACTGCGGCAGCGGGAACCAAATACATATAGCCCGCTGTTTTCTGTGCTCCCCACTGCTGCGTAGCCACTAAATAAAACGTTGTCGCTCCTGCAGAATTAATGAGGGAAAAATGAAAAAGATTTGCCCAAAACAACGGCTCTTGCACAGTCAGCATTGTGCGGGCAACAGATAGATCAACAACAAAAAGCAAAGGAAGCGCAGAAAGTCCGTTAAGCCAAAAGCTATACGCCAAAGGATGTGCATAAATATGCGCCTTTGCAGAAATCACACTCATTGAAGCCCACAAAGATGCCGCTACAACAAAAAGAAAAGTTCCAGGATCAAAAAGCCCTTGGTCTGGATTCCAAATTTTCACCATACACAAAAGCCCTATCCCCCCTATAGCCAAACCTTGTCGCTGAAATTTAAACGGCCACCTTCGCGACTGCAAAGAGGTTAGAGCAAAGGCAAAAAGAGGGCTTAAGGTGGTTACAATCACGCCACCCACCCCCGACAAGCCCTTTTGTAATCCTGTGAAAAACACGATTGAATATCCCGACATGAAAATTGTAGCCAACACAAGGTAGCGCTTGCCGCCGGGAGCAACTCTAAAGGGGATTTTAAAAAACTTAAGCAAAAAACCCAATGCAAAAAATGCGAGCGCAAAGCGAACCATCGCAATCTCAGCAGGCCCACCAAAGCGAGAGAGCACCTTTGCCGATGACCAACTCACTCCCCAAATGATCATACTCACCCAGATCCCCCAAAGCGGTAAAGGTTTTTCGAGTTTGTCGGTCATTTTAATCCCTGAGAGGCCAAAACTTTTAGCCCTAAAAAAGAAGAAACCAAAGCTAGTATTTGCTTTGGTTTATGGCCATAGATAGAAGAGTAGATGTCTTATTTAGTTTTTAAGCTAGGCCCATTTTCTAAACTTGCTCTAGGGATAATCAAACCCACTATTTTCAGAAAATCCTTTTTTCAATTAAACAAAATCGATATTTTTAGAATGTCGATAATCTCACTGTAAATCGGCCTTCTTCTTTTGCAATGAAACGAATTAGGTAAGGATATTCATCTGAAATGTTTACCGCATGAAACCAAGAACCTCCCGTTTCAATGTTATTGTACTTATCCTGGACGGTTACTCTAGGTATTGTGCGATTAGCCACTTTGTCTAGATAAAGTACGATATTTGGATCCCACCAATAGTTGTTTTGACCAGGCCAAACGGCTGGGCTAAAGACAAAGACGTCTTCACCCGTTTTCATTTCGATTTCAAATGCTTGGTCGGGATAAATTTGAAATGGACATTGCTCGGACCCAGGTTCACCTGACTCGCAATTCATACTACTAGAGCTTGATGATTGGGAGCTTGAAGAAGAACTAGGATAGTCTATAGGATTACTACTAGGCTCTTTTCCATAAATCAGATTGTTGTTTGAATAGATAGTGATATTTTGCGTTGGAGACAAATCACTTGTTAAACCGATATAAGACCAATCATTGTATTTGTTCCAATTACCAGGGTAATAATTTTCAAAGTGAATTCCTAATTGGATGCTACCTAAGGAGATGGGGTTATATGAATTCAAAATAAAATCAGAAGGAAGGGTAATTTTGACGTGGTTCTCATTAGGTGTAATTTGAATATACCCAAATTTAGACCAGTATAAATCGGCGACTACTTTTTGACTAGGGTACTCTGATTTGTCAAACCAATATTTGATGGAAATATTTTCATAATTTGAAATTAAATCGCTAACCTTAATCTCAAATGCGGGTTTGGTGATGTTGTTCTCATTAATTGCTTCATCTTTAGCTCTAACTACAATGGGTGTATTTAAAACCCCACAATTATTGACAAAATCTTTTTCTGGAAAGCGAGAAGTAATTCGGTCTAAAATACTCCAACTAAAGAAGTTGATGTTCTTGGCTTCAATCATGTCTTTTTCGGCAACTACAATGGGGTCAATTTTTGGGTTTTGATCAAGTGAAGTATGATAGCCAGGGTAAAATACTTTAGGGGAATAAAATGTTTGATAAAATTCAAATTCATTGGTAGGGTAAAATTTTACCGCACTTGAATTACCTAAATCTGGTGTGTTAAATACATCTGTATTTGGGTTATTGTAGCCAAGGTGAATTTTATAATAGGATTCACCATCGAATAAATCATCACAATATTTTTCGAGCTGGATGAGCTTAGGAATGATCGGTTCGGTGGGGCAGGTATTTGATGGCTGAAGATTATCGCTACTAATATATGAGCCATCAAAAAACCATTCGAATTTATCGTGAAAAGAGACTTTAAGTTGAATGCCGTTTTCACCATTTGATGGGTTCCAGCTCCAAGCCCAATCTGTTCTAACACCGTCGACGATGACATAAGATTTTTCTGGTGACGTATATATTCGACCCGGGTTTGGATTGATATGGGTAACGGTAATTTCTTTGTTGCCTTTGCAGTCTTGAATTAGATCAACAACTTTGGGAGTCATTGGGGTATTCGTGTGGTATTTGACTGTACGAATGCCATTAGTTTCGTTCATGTTACCACCAACGAGTAGATATTCAAAATAAGGCTCAACAGTTTGAGGGACATCAAAAACGGGTAGCCCACCATCTATGTATTTTGCGGAATGTACTGGAGTCTCCCATAATTTATTTTTTAAATCAGGCGAAAAGGCCTTTAATTGACCTGAGGCAATGCGAGACACAATGACCTCGCCGTTTGAGGCTACTGCAACATTATCGAATATATTAGAAGGCCACTTACCGTCAAATTCAGCAATAACTTCGAATGTTTCCCGATCGATCTTAAGTATTTTACTTTTTGTTATCGCATAAAATGAGTTAAGATCACCTGAAAAAGCAAAAGGATTGCTGGCTGATGCAATTGCTATTAAAGCCTTAAAACTATCTTTTTTAGTACTCCTTAACTTGGTGCCATTTTTTGAATCAAAAACACTAATGACGCCAGTCTCATCTTCGAGAACGATTATTTCGTACTCATCAGAAGTGGCTGTTTTTTTTATTGCAGTTAAACTAATGGGGTGATTTAATACACCTAACGTTCTACCTTCAATTAAACCTTTAGAAGGCCAGTCCCAGATTAATTCTCTTAATTTTCCAGTAGTATAATCAACAAACCAATATGTACCATTACCATTATGATCGAGATCAGTTGGATAAAACCTTGTATTATTATCTCCATATCCAGTCCCTTCGCCAAGGTCTTCCCAAAAAGCGCTGAAACTAACACCAAACTCCTCAAGGTACGATTCAGTAGGCTCAGCATAAATAGACATTATCCGCCTGTGAGCATTATCTAAACAAACAATTAGATTAGGTGCTCTAACAGAATTAATAGGAGTACTTTGTTTCCTATCTAGATAAGTTACTGCTATAGCACCATTTGACTGGCAAACTCTTTCTTTACCCGAAACATTTAATTGATCCAAAGATTCGTTAGTCAAACTTAACTTTGGATATGGTAGCACTATTTGCGCAGATGTAATTTGTAAGAAAACACTAATTAAAACAAGAGCTTTTTTCATCAAAACCCCTTCTGCTTAAACTCAGGATCACCAGCATAGTACAACTCGTTTGAAAAATACACAAGTGGCCCAGCAAAATAATGCTGATAACAATGATTGGAATGCTCATTTTGAAATTTCGCCACACTTGCGTTGTGAAAATTATACACCGATTTCGGAAGTGCCCCCGAATATGAAAAATATTCACCTAACCTCTGACAAGTCCCCATATCAAAATTATCGTACACTGGATTTTCGATGTTAATATCTATTTCCTTCCTATAAAGGTAGCATTCTGTATGTGAGCAGTGGTTAAATTGTTGGTCAAACTCATCACCGTATTCTATTCCATTATGATCCTTAACATAAGTTCGCCTTGCAAAAACATGACCAACCTCGTGCATTACCACGTAATCGACTTCTTTTTCAAACTTTGGAATAAAATCATAAGCTAGAGGTATTTTTTTTGTGCTACCATCAGTGTACAAAAGAGAAATTTCTTTTTTTTCAGTATTCCATTTCACTTTATATTTATCATCTTTATGATCACAATACCAAATATTTTCATCATTAAAGAAACTCTCTGGATCTGCCAAATCTGATACGCAAGTTGAAAATAAATAGAACCTGCTAAAATCAATGCCATTGGAAACCCATTTAAACTGTATCGCTCATTAAGTTCATAGGTACTTGACATCACAAAGCCATTTACAAATCCAGATTCGGGTAAGATAATCTTACTAGTCGAATTAAAAAAAACATTGATTTGCTTATCAATTGATAAAGCTTCTTTTTCAACATTTGCTACTCTATAAGCAGACCCTAAAGAGTTTATCCCTACAAAAGCGTCGTAAGATTCGCCATACATTGCATTTTTATTTGCAAATATTGCAGGAGAAATTATGACATAAGAATGCCAAGCTCCTTGCTTGTTAAAATCCTCAGTTTCGCTATTTGGATTTTGTCTATAGTACTCTGCAATTGATTGTGCATAGTATGCATACAATTCACTAGAATTTACAACAAAGTATGTGCCATAATTGTCGTCAACATCTACAATAGAAGCAAAATCGTATACCTGTGACCCAGGAATAGTTATAAATTCTTCTTCAATTTCGAATTTAATAGGAGTGGATCCACCGCTATTGGTCAATTTGTGTCCTTCAAAAAGTTGAGAAGGGTCATATTTTCTAAAGAGTTTTAAATAGTCATAATCTACACCAAACATTCCTTCAAAATACTTAACGTCATCCTCGAGTAGAACATATGTTAAGATTACTTTTTGTGTTATGGTACTTACACTTCCATCGCTATTCTTCTCGATTCCATCTGAACTTCTGGGATAAGAGGCATTGCCAGCGTATAACGGGTCAAAAGGTTTCTCCCCCCTAAAGTGAATTTCATGTTCAGAAGATTTATTAGTAGTAGTTGTTGAAGAACTCTCTTTGAATTCCGAACAAGACCCAATTAGCAAAAAAATAATTACTAATATTAGTGTTTTCACAAATGCTCCTATCTAGTTTCGAAACTTGAAAGCTAATAAAATGAAACGTCTTACAATATTCCTATCTGCCTTATTTTTTATAAATTGCAATTCTAGCAATAAAAGACTTTCTATTCAGACTCAAGACCTAAGTAATAAAGCATTTGTACTTTGGCAAAATGAATTTGAAAACGTCCAATGGGGTTTACGCCCATCACCATCAATTGACTCTCAACTTGAAATCCACCCCGTGTTGATTCGGTTTGAATCTAATGGAAAGGGCAGTGTTGATTACATAGCCTTCAGAATGCATCAAAATACCCTACCAAAATATGAAGATTTTAAAGAGGGATTATTGCTAACTCATTACAAGCAAAGACTCAAGCTTAGCAAACGATATCTTGATCAATATTTCAAAAGTAAACAAGGTAGATCTTGGAAGGATTACAATAATTTTAATATTGATTTCAGCTCTAAAAATGCAAAACCTAGTCTTGAGTTTAGCTGGCAAATCCAATCCAATGAGTTAGAATTGTTTTCTGATTCACTTTCATTCCATTGCTTATATGATATTGAATACAGCGATAATATTCTTGACTTGACAAAATCAAAAACCGAGAATGAATATTGCCCACTAGGTAATTATGAACGAGTATCTATTTCGGACCACTTTTTTTAATGACCCGATCTATTTCTATATGAAAATACAATTGCGGTTTGGTCATTATTTAATAACCACAACCGACTTCACATGAATCAAACTATCGTATCCATAATGGTTTGAAACTTTAATATCAAAAGATAAATCCGATGGTGATTTGGTGTTAAAATCAGAGTTCAATAATAGGGTATAAGGGGTCGAAACTCCGCCGCAAAAAGTACGAGTACCTCTTTGTGGAAATTCTCTTTGCGGAATGCAATTCCCTAATTCTTCTGCGCAAAATCCATGTCGCGGAGATCCGTTTCTACATTCATAAAACTCTCCACAACGAACAATTTTACCAATGTTAAAACCTATTAGAGAATCAAGATTTATCCATGTTGCAATACTATGGGTACCACAGTCTCTAAAATCAAGAGTGTCTAATTGAGACAAAAGGTCACCTATGTCGTCAGAGTTAAGCCTTATCTCTTGTTGATCAAACAATTTGTTTTCTGAAAAATCAAGATAAATGTCATCAGGTATTTGGCAACCTTCGGGATCTTCGGTTGGAGAATTTTTATCTGATGAATTTGAATTTTCATTTGTAAATAAATAAATGAAATCATATGTCTCATTCTCTACATCAATCTCTCTCTTTATCAAATCTCGCTTTGACAATTCATAACATTTGATATCCCCATTGGCGTATTTTTCCGCAAAATGATATACAGTATCAGGTTCCCAATTAGGAAAATATTCTCGACAAACTTCGTCAGAAGCTCTGGTCTTAACTTGGGAAGTATCGTCAGAATTCTTAGAAAAATTACAGGCGAATAAGTTGAATAGAACAAAGAGGATGTATATATTTTTCATTTGACAACCAAGTCTACTTTGATACGGTTTCAGCAGAAACTTCAGAAATAATTTTTAACGAACTTAAGCAGCCATTACTGAATAAAGATCCGCTTCAGTGGGAACTTATAGATGATTCTATTTTGAAAATATATAGTGTGCAAGATTATTGTACTTATCATTGGGGCACCAATAATGAGGGGATGTTAATTTTAGAGCCACTTGATTGTTTAAATGAAGAAAAATGGCCGAATGGAACTTTTAAAAATAGTGAAGAGTTTTATTGTGCCGATTATCAAGAAGTGAGAGATTACAGTATTCCAGCAGGTGGACCTGATTTTAAAGATGGGGATGATTAATTTCGATGGAAAAAACTTTATTCCCCCTCTCTTTTTTTGTTTTCGTTGCCTTTGTTTTTAGTGGTTGCAGCTCTCAAAATGAAATCTCTCAGCTAAATCCCCAAAATCTCACAAATAAAGTTTTTGCAAATCATAACACAAGTGAAATCTCCATTTTTAGGGTAGATCAAACTGATACAAGTTGGGTCGAACAACACCCAGTGGTTTTAAAATTTGAATCTGATAATAATCTCACACTAAATATGATTTCATTTCTTTTTGAAAAGGATGATCCTCTTGAGGATCCTTTACGAGATTTAATTGTGCATCGTGTTGTAAACAAAAGAGAAGAGGCAAGAGCGAAATTGTTAAGTAATCATAACTCTAGGTATCATATAGACTCAATAAAATGGTATGAGTATAGTCGCTTTGATACAAGTTACTTTACCAAAAACTCTCGGCCCACTTTACATCTTAAATGGAATCTAGTTGATGGGCTTGAGGGGGCGCAGGTTCTAACTCTTTATTCAGATTCTTTAAATTTTTCGTGTAAATACAAATTATCAACACCGTCTAGCACAACATCATTCGAACTCAAAGATCCGCATAGCAATGAAGTTGAATATTGTCCTTTAGGGAGGTTCGAATTAATGCCTAATTCAGAAATCTTCTTTAACCCTAATGAAGAGGAACTGAAGACCTATTTAGAGAAACTTAATTTAGACTCTTACAATAAGCTCATCAAATTTTGATTTTTTAAACAGTGGTCAACTAACCAGTAATC
>JBNKYI010000028.1:0-13493 GCA_050300815.1 Fibrobacterales bacterium | reverse complement strand
TAAATCCCATTTATTTAAATCTCGAAGCAATACCGGGGAGCAAAAAATTTTTAGTTGACATTCGCAGCTTTCGCGAACGGCAATCTCACGCCGAGCGTATTCCCTATTATGAAGTTTATCAATTCAAACAAAAGATCTTTCAAAAGATTTATCAAGCTGGCATCGCTAAGACCGAGCAAAAGAAAGTCGAATCGTGGGTAAAGAAAAACCCTTGGATCAAACCCTATGCCGCGTATCTATTCTTAAAGGTTCGCTTTGGGCAAAATGCCTGGCAACAATGGCCCGAGCACCGCGTTTGCACCGAAACTCTCTTAGAAACATTGTGGACAGAGCACTATACAGAACTTCTTTTTCACGCTTGGTTACAATATCTTTGCGAACTTCAATTCTCTGAAACCGCTCAAGAGTTAGACCGCATCGGTGTAAAGCTCAAAGGCGATATCCCTATTCTCATTAATGAAGACAGCGCCGACGTTTGGGCGCATCCCGAAATTTTTGAACAGCGCTTCAAAGCCGGGGCCCCTCCCGATATGTTCTCGACCACAGGCCAAAACTGGGGTTTTCCCTGTTATCACTGGGCTGAACTCGAAAAAAATGATTTTAAATGGTGGAAGGCTCGCATGGCGCAATGTGCGAAATTCTTTCACGCAATTCGCATTGATCATGTCTTAGGCTTCTTTCGCATTTGGCGGGTTCCTTTAAGTGAGCAGGCTGGAATTCTAGGTAGCTTTTTTCCTGCCCTTAATCTCTCTGAAGAAGCCATTTACCGCAAAGGGTTTAGCCCTGAGCTTTTTCGCCAAATGATTCACCCCACGCTCAGCGAGCAACAGGCAGGAGAAATGCTGAATCCCCACCTTTCAGACTGGGGGTTCCTCTTTAACTTTGAGCAGGGACTGTGTTTTCTAAAGGATGAATATTGTAGCGAAGAAGCGATAAAAAAAGTCGCCGATCACCGCGAAGAGCTGCACAAAGTTTTGCTCAATATCTACTGCAACCGCCTCTTAGTCGCCGATGGCTCAAAACATTGGCAACCTTATTGGTATTGGTACGAAACCCCCACATTCTATCGCTTAAACGATTGGGAAAAGCAAACATTTAGCGATTGGGTTCACACCCTTGAACATCAGCAAGACGATTTGTGGTCTAAAGAAGGGCACAAGCTCTTGTCAATGCTTAAAAAGGCTTCAGACATGTTAGTGTGTGCCGAAGACCTCGGCTCGATCCCCCCTTGCGTTCCTCAAGTTCTCGGTGATCTCGACATTCTCAGTCTAAAAATTGAGCGTTGGGCGCGTTATTGGGATAAAGAGGGCCAACCCTTTATTCCCCCTGTAGAATATCCCCGCCTTTCAGTTTGTTCGCCCTCTTGTCACGACACCACCACGCTCAGAGGGTGGTGGGATGAAAAATTTCCCGAACAAGGAGAAGTGCTCAAGCTTCTCGGTTGGAATGAAGGTCCTGAATTTCTCACCGTTGAACTTGCCGAAGCCATCCTTCATCGCAACCTAACCGCCAACAGTCTCGTCGCCATTTTTCCCTTGCAAGATTGGTTAGCTCTAACCTATGAGTTGCGCACATTAAGTAGCCATGAAGAACGCATCAATATTCCCGGAACTGTTAACGCGTTTAACTGGACGTGGAAAATGAAGCCAAGTCTAACGGAATTAGAGAGAAACGACGAGCTAAAGTCTAAAATTTTTGCTTTAATCAACGAAAGAAAGAGACGCGAGCTCTGATTTTGAGAAATGAATTTATTTTTTTGCTAGATATCTTAAATTGTGCTCCGTGTACATTTAGAGGAAAATCCCCTTTATGAAGTCAACAAAGCTTACCCTTATGGGCCTTGTATTTGCCCTCTTTGCCATTTCGTCTGCTAAGAATTACGATGTGCGTACCTTGCGCCCCTACTTTTCAATCGGCGGAGAGTTCAGAAACATGAAAGGCTCTGAGCTATGGTCTTCAATGATTGATGATTACGGTGTGCCCTTTAAAACCACATGGGTCGATGCAAACAATAAAGTGGTCGACACCATTTTTGTTCATGGCACCGATAAAGATTTGAGAAATATTTATCAAAGCCCTTACACCGAATCTCCCGTTTTAGGATTTGACTTGGGGGTTATTGACTTAGGCACGTCTTCGCGTATTGAACTTTTCTCTATGGGCCTAGAGGCAGGCGTTATTTGGGAAGGAGTTCAATTGGGATTCAACGTTCAATTGACCGAAAAACTTGAAAGTAAACCTTCACAAGGAACGATCGCTTACAACTTTGAAGAGGCTATTCCTACTGTGGATCCCGTCACCGGTGATGCTGGTGATCCCATCAACCAAACAGTGGCTGTTTCTACCAATCTATGGTCATCAACGGTAACCATCTCTGATTACGTTGTTGTTATGGGTTATGAACTCTTTCCTGAGCAATCCTTTTTCCAATTGGTTCCTCGATTCGGCTTGGGCTTCTCGAGCATCAATATTCGCCCCCCTGGCCAATTTGGTTTCACCGTTGTTGGAGATGATGATTATCGACTTCAACCCTTTTACGTACAAAAACAAGACTATTCAGCCCTAGGAAAAACCTTTCAGTTTGAATTAGAAACCCAACTCAACTTCTTTAGACGTTTTGCCCTATCTGCCAATGTGGGCTATCGCTACACTTCTTTTGATGAAATTCAGTTTACCCAAAAAGACCAAGTTTACTTTATAAGAAGCACGGGGCAAGACTCTGATATTGATCATCTTTTCATTGGCGCTAAGGCAACTTTTATTTTGCCCTCGCTCTACGAAAAAGAAACAGGCAAACCGATTCGCCGCCAATAAAAAGCAATCCCTTTAATTCGATTCTTTAAAAAGCCTTAGTTCACTCTAAGGTTTTTTTTGTTGACACACCTCAGAGGTACCTCTGAGGTGTCTCTGAGGTTCTAATCATGAACAACATGATACGAAGGATCTTCTATAATGTTCACATCAATAGCATTCTCTGCATTTTTCAACAAGAGCCTGCAATCGGTGCTAAGGTGTTGCAAATGAATCTTTTTGCCTAATTTCAAATACTTTTCTGTGAGTTTATTTAACGCTTCGATTCCCGATAAGTCAGCAACACGACTTTGCTTAAAATCGATATACACCTCGCTGGGATCCTCTTGCGCTGTAAACAACTCATTAAAAGAATGAACCGAACCAAAAAACAATGGACCTTGAAGTTCATAGTGTTTCGCCCCTCTTTCATCAATGCGGCGAATGGCATAGATGTGGTGCGCACTTTTCCAAGCAAAAACTAAAGCGGCAATGATCACTCCAATTAAAACGGCTAGAGCTAAATTGTGCAGAAGCACCGTAACCAAAGCTACCGTGACCATAATCAAGACATCTGAGAGAGGATATTTGCCTAAAATTTTTAAGCTGGCCCACTCAAAGGTGCCAATAGAGACCATGATCATAATCCCCGTTAAAGCCGCCATGGGGATTTGCTCGATCAATCCAGAAGCAAAGAGCACAAAAACCAACAACATGAGAGAAGCAAAGGCTCCCGAAAGACGAGTGCGCGCTCCGGATGAGATGTTGATTAGGCTTTGCCCAATCATCGCGCACCCTCCCATGCCGCCCAAAATGCCCGACAAGAAGCTCGCACTCCCTTGAGCCAAGCATTCTTTATTGCCTTTACCTCTGCTTTCTGTAATTTCATCAACGAGGTTTAAAGTCAAAAGGCTTTCAATCAATCCCACCCCCGCAATAATTACCGCATAGGGCAAAATAATTTGAACAGATGCCCATGTAAAAGGCACACTAGGCCAATGAAAAGTGGGAAGGCCTCCGGCGATACTCGCCATATTCCCGACGCTAGGAGTTTCAATTCCCCCCACCCATACAATTGTTGTAATCGCTAGAATGGCCACCAATCCTGCCGGTAAGACTTTTGTGAATTTAGGCAATACCCACAAAATCAACAACGTCAATCCCACTAAGCCCAACATGGTCCACAAGGTCACACCTTGCATCCATTGGCCATTCATTTTGAACTGATCTAATTGAGCCATAAAAATGACAATGGCCAAGCCATTAACAAAGCCATACATGACTGACTCAGGAACCAAGCGGATAAATTTTCCAAGTTTCAAAATTCCCGCAAACCATTGCAGAACTCCCGCAAGAATAACAGCCGCCAGCACATATTCGGCTCCATGATCTTTAACCAGTGGAATCAAGACCACTGCCACCGCCCCCGTCGCTCCACTGATCATGCCTGGCCGTCCTCCGAAAAGCGATGTGATTAGGCCAAAAATAAATGCCGAGTAAAGCCCCATCAAAGGGGGCAATCCTGCAATAAGCGCAAAAGCAACCGCCTCAGGAACGAGAGCCAAGGCAACGGTAAGTCCTGATAATATTTCTGTCTTATAATTAATGGTTTTGTTTTTAGGGAAAAGCTTTAAAACGGCTTGCATCGCTAGCTTCCTCACTCTGAATTTTGGCCAAAGTTAGCAAAGGGGAATTTTTATTGGTCTTCTCTTAGCCCAGTTCTTCAAATACCTTAAGGATTACTTTCGCGCGATTATTTGCCTATGCAAAATCCCGCAAAAAGACGGTTGAGTATTTCATCGGTCGATATCTCACCCGTAATCTCTTGCAACGCTTCACGAGCCACTTGCATTTCAAAAGCTAAAATTTCAATCGCGAATTGCCCTTGGTGCAGTAAATCCAACATTTTATTAATTTGGCCTAAAGCCTGTCTGATACAGGCTTCTTGGCGTTCGGTGATAAGCCAGAGGTCGGCGTCTTCTTTATCAAAAAGATTTTCATTGAGCCACGCCTTGAGTTCGGCCAAGCCTTCACCCGTCATTGATGAAACCGCCAAAGCCAAATCACCCTCAAACTGGTCGCTGTCTTTTTTAGTGTAAATAATTCGATCGGCTTTCTCACAAACCACAGGATGTTCTTTTAATAGCCCATCTCGAATTTCTAAAGTGATCAATGCTTTTTGTAAAACTTCACGAGTTTTGGCTTGAGATCGTGCATCAAGTTCATCAATGGCTTCACCTAACCCAGCCGTGTCAACCAAAAAGGCCTCTCCGCCCGGGAGCAAAAGTGGCACTTCAATGTAGTCACGCGTGGTGCCCGCTTGGGCCGAAACCAACAAGCGATCTTCTTTGACTAAAGCATTGATTAATGAAGACTTACCTGCATTGGGCGAGCCGGCCAAAACCACTAATTTGCGGCGTTCACGCATTTTTTGCACTTGAAAGCTTTCGGCTAGCTCATTTAGATAGCTTTTCATGCGCTCGAGATCGACAATCCAAGTGTCTATTTCAGGGTCAATTTCTTCTTCGACAAAATCCACATCAAGCTCCATGCGAGCAGCCAGATATTTGATTTCTTCGATAAGTGCCAAAAGTGTATGAGAAAGTTCACCTTTCAAAAGTTTTTGGGCGTTTTCTAGGGCTTTTTGGTCGGTGGCATGAATAAGTTGGCCAATAGACTCAGCTTGCACAAGATCAATTTTGCCCATTTCGAAAGCCCGTCTACTGAACTCGCCCGGTTCGGCCAAACGCACTCCATCGATTTGGGTCAGTGACTGCAAAATGTTTTTAACAATGAGTGGATTGCCATGAGGGAAGATTTCGAGAGAATCTTGCCCCGTAAAAGAATGGGGCCCTTCAAAATAAGCAGCCATAACATCGTCTAATGAGTTCCCCGTTAAGGGGTCCCTCCACTGCGTCCAAATCATTTGACGGGGATGCACTTCTTTTTTTGCTGACGCCTTTAAAAAGAGTTCTTTGCAAAGCGGGCCAGAAAGGCGAATCACCGCCAAGGCCGATTGCCCGGGCGGAGTAGAAAGCGCCACAATGGTTTCAGCTAAACTCATCCAACGCTAACGACGGGTTTAGGTTTTCCAGTTCCAACCAGCTTGTATTGCACAATGGTGAAAAGGTTTGAAACGATCCAATAAAGAACGAGACCAGAGGGCATAACGCCAGAAAAAGTAAACATCATAAGTGGCATAATGTAAACCATTCCCTTCATGTTCGGATCGGTCATGGTTTGCTTGGTCTGATAGAAAGTGGTAATCGCCATAATAAAAGGCAGTAAACTCAAGCCTGCGGGCATGACAAAGGGAATGGTAATTGCCGTTGTCAAAATATCAGGAGAAGAAAGATCTTGGATCCATCCTAAAAAGGGAGCGTTGCGAAGTTCTATCGAGCGACTGAAAACGATAAACAGCGAAAAGAAGACCGGCATCTGCAAAAACATGGGAAAGCAACCGAACATCTGAGCCAAAGGATTGATTCCCTTTTCTTTATAATAAGCCATTAATTCTTGCTGATAACGCTGCGGCTCTTTAGAATACTTTTTGCGGAGTTCATCCATTGCAGGTTTGTGTTCCGCCATTTTTTTCATATTTCTTTGCTGTGAAAGCAACAAAGGCATTGTGATCAATTTGACCATTAACGTCAGCATGATGATCGCAATTCCATAGTTACCCACCCAAGAGTAAAAAGTCTTTAAGAGACCGAGTGACAAATTGCAAATAGCAGGAAACCATTGATTTGCCCAGAGAAATCCCCAACCGCTCCAAATAATTTCTTCGTAGTGGCGCCCATACGCTTTTACTTGTTTGTAGGCTAAGGGTAAAATCGTGTAGGTAAAGCTTAGATCATCTGTGGCCAACTTTTCAGAAACACTGTAACCGTAGGTGGGTTTATAACCCGATTCTGAATCAATGGGCTCAGCAGAAATCGCCGCCTGTGTCGCAGAACCGAAATCGAGAACCGTAGCTAAATATTTGCGGCGCACTCCCACCCATTCTAAACCAGGGTCATTGAAGCTTTCTGCCTTTTTAAACATCTTCCGGTTAACTTTATCTCCGTGGCGCATCACCAATTCAGTAAAATTGTAATCCGCCATTCCCAATCCCCCCCTAGCAGGAGGCTCTGTTTCGCTCAGACCCGCAGTCATAAAGATTTTATAAGAACGAGGAGAAAAACCCTCAAAAGAAATCTTTTGTTGAATTTGCCAAGAATCAGGTTCAAAACTAAATGTGCGTTTTACCGACTGCCCTCCCTTAGCCCAGGTAAAGGTCAAAAGGGTTGCAGCATGAACGTGCAAAGTATCCGCTAGAGTATCCGCAGCGGCCTCTACAGAAAAAAGCTCTGCGCTAAAATCCATTTTGTCTAATTGAAATCCCATCAATCCTTGCTCAGCCTTTTCGAGTAACTGAGGGTATTTTCCTTCGTGATTTTTGAGCGATTTTAAAACGATTCCCGTAATTCGAGCGCCCTTATTATCTAACTCGATAAAGAAGTGATCATTCTCGACGACAATTTTTCGAGGAGCCACTTGCAGAAGACTATCAATCACTTCAGAAGAATCTTCAACCGGAGTTGCCGCCTCAGCCGCTCGAACCGAATCTAACCGAGCCTTTTCTTCGGCCTCATATTGGGCAATAGAGTCAGCGACCATCGCAGACTTTTTGGCCTCAGCCTCTAGTCTAACTTTTTCATTTTGTTTTGCATTTGTGTTCAAATACCATCCAAACAAGGCAGCCAAGAGAACCAGAGCAATGATGTTGTTTTTATTCATTTCTTTTTATCCGATTTGGGAGGGACAGGATCAAGCCCACCCTTAGCAAAAGGTTGACATCTAAGAATTCGCCAAATTGATAGGCCCACTCCTTTAATCACACCATGGGTTTCGATCGCCTCGATGGCATAATGTGAACAGGTGGGATGAAATCGACAAACTCCCGAATAAAAGGGTAGGTGAATCACCTGATAAATTTTGATGACAAAGATAAAAAAGGCCTTCATCAATCGGACCTTTCTAAGCATCGAGACATTAAATGAAACAATTGAGAATTCGCCAAACCGCCTTCCCAGCTTCTTAAATCAGCAACCACCCATAGGGCCGATGACGATTTTTCTATCGCCTTTTGGCGAAAGGCTTCTTTGAGCACTCGGCGAACCCTATTGCGATCTACTGCTCGTTTATAAAGTTTTTTTCGCACCATTCCCATAAAGCGATGTTCGCCATCAGGAGCAGGGGCAATAAACAAAAAAAGACCAGAATCCACAATGCGGAATCCGGTCTTAAATACGAGCCTCATTTGCTCAACACTCATTCGGTGTTGATGCATGGGAAATCTCCCGCAGATATCGCCGTGCTGAGAGGGCTGTTGATTTAGCCCTGCCATACTTTATTTCTTAGGAAGAGATGAGCTAACAGTAAGACGTTTACGACCCTTAGCACGACGGCTAGAAAGGACGGCACGACCATTTTTGGTAGCCATACGAGCGCGGAAACCGTGCTTGTTTGCTCTCTTGCGATTGTGAGGTTGGAAAGTTCTTTTCATAATTCCATTCCTTTGACAAAATAGGTGCCAAATTTAAAAAGGTTACTGAATATTTCAAGTGAAATCCGCAAAGGGCTCTTCTAAAAATGGCTTTATCTGTAGAAAGTTTTCATTTTTGAGCATTTATACAGTGACCTCAGAGAATATCCCCCGCAAAAGGGGGCGCTGTGCATCTGCACAGTTCAGCAACCCTCGGCCGGCGCCGATGCATAAACATCTGGATTAAGCATTGATATTCAAAGAATTGTACACCTCTGAGGCACCTCTGAGGTGTCTCTGAGGCCAGTTTGGAACTTTCATGATCAAGCATCGCAAAGCAAGCTTTCAGAAGAATGCGCTTTAGAGATACCCTTGAATTCACTGTATTTTCGAAATCGGCGTTAAAGAAAGCGCACCTCCAGCAATGCAGAAGTAAGCTTGTGAAGACTGTGAAAGAATAAAATTATTTACAACACCATATAAATCAACGATTTGCCTTAAACTCTTTTCTAAGGGATGCACCCCCATTCCAATTTCATTACTCACCACAATTAAGCACGAACACATCGAAATGAGTTTATCCCATTCTTCTCTAAAAAAAGACATCGCGCTCTCATGATCAAATTGACAATGCTCCCAAATCTGAGCCAACCAAAGGGTTATACACTCAAGCAAAACAGGCTGTTCTTTTAAACGCCCCTGCAAGGCCTGAGACAAAAACAAGGGGGCCTCTATTGTTTCAAAAGAATCTCCCCTCACCTCTCGATGTTTTGCGATTCGCTCTTCTAACTCATGGTCTCGAGGCTCTGCCGTGGCCAAGTAAATAGGCTTTTGAGAAAAAGACCTTTGCAATGTCATTTTTTCTGCCAATGTCGATTTTCCCGATTTCTGACCCCCTGTAATAAAAATGAGTTCCCTGTGCATTCTCTTCCTATTTTTTCTCTGGTCAAATATCAAAACACCCTATAGTGCATTCAACCCATAAAACCGAAACCCATATATATATAGTCATTCCTTTAAATCAACAAAGGGAAATCTATTTTCGTCTATTAAAGGGATTAAAAGGGCTATTGACATTAAGCTTAATCATTTTAAAGCCTCGCCACAAAGTGATTCAAAAAAATTTATTCTCTTTAGGGATAGACTTAATCTCTCAAAAAAAATGCTCTAAAATCTGTTCTTCTCTTTATTCAAACTTAGCCGAAGAGCTTTTCTCACTTTTCTTCGCCCCACCTCTTCAGGTTAAAATCCCTCACTCTTTTTTAAAAGAAATTCACACCCTAAAAGAACAAAAGGCCATTTTACTCACCGGTCATTTGGGAAACCACGAATATCTAGGGCAAGTTCTCACGCAAATGGGGATTCCTCTGCAAGGTTTTTACCAAAAGCAAAGCTCCTCTTTTTGGAATACCCTCATTTTAAAATGGCGAAGAAAGAATGGCGACTACGCCCCTTGGGAAATTCGAGAATTCCCTAAGGCATTTAGAATCTGGAAAAACAAACCCACCACGCTTGGATTCCTTTGGGACCAACATTCTCGAGGAAATTCACCCTACACCGCTCTTATCGGAACAAACACTTTAAAAACACACAACCTCCCCTTGAGATTAAAAGCAGCACACCCACCCACCCACCTTCTATTTGCCTTCTTGATTAGAGAAAAAGAGGGGTACATTCTGAAAAGAAAATGGGGGCACTCACTCGAAGAGTTCCACCCCTTTTACGAAGAGTTATTGAGGCAACACCCCGATCAATGGTATGGATCTATGCATAAAATATTCAAAGATCAGCTCGATTATTAATTGGTATTCATGCAAAACAGCTGGACGTGGCAGCCAAATAAAATGTTTCACGTGAAACACCCCTACTTTTTCTACGAAATTTTGGTATGATTCCCACCGAGACTCCATTCACCTCAACTTAACCCTTATGTTTCACGTGAAATCATGAATACAAAAGAAAAACTTCTTTCACACCTCTCTTCTCTATCCATCGAAGACATCGGAGATAAAATTGAAAAGCTATTGCTATTCAAATCCCTTTGTCTAAAATGGAACTCCAAATACAACCTATACTCTAAAGGTGATGAATCTCGTTTCGACGAAAGACATCTTTTGGATTCACTATCCCCAAACCTCACACAAAATGTTTCACGTGAAACCAAAACATGGCTCGATATGGGGTGTGGCACAGGCTTTCCTATTCTTCCTCTCGCTATCCTAAATAATCACATTGAATTTACAGGGGTAGAACCCCGCTCCAAAAGGGTTTTAATTTTGAATCATTTTCGTCGAGAATTAGAACTGGAGAATATCACTTTTCATTGTTCTACCGCCGAAGAGTTTTCTGATGGCACATTTGATATTGTCAGCTGTAGGGCACTTGGTTCTCTTGAAGAAGATTGGAATCGCGCACAAAGCCACCTTAAAAAAGAAGGTTGCTTTATTACTTTTAAGAGTAGCTCTACCTTATTGGATTCTCACCCTTGTGAATCCATCCCATACAACTGGGCAGGCGATGCTAATCCCTACTATTTAATTATTGTCAGGAATCCCTAAATGGCAAAAATCCTATCGATATGTAATCAAAAAGGTGGCGTGGGAAAAACCACTACCGCCGTCAATTTAGCCTCTTGTTTAGCCGCTTTAGAAAAAAAAGTTCTTCTCGTCGACATGGATCCTCAGGGAAACGCCTCTCAAGGTGTGGGCTTAAATGAAGTAGAAGAACAAGATATTTATAATGTTTTGCCTTGGGATGTGACTCCCCCGACCTATGAAGATATTAAAGCCCAAATTTGCGACACAGAACTCAAGTACTTGAAAGTGCTTCCCAGTTCTCCTGATCTCGCAGGATTTGAGGTTGAAATGGTCAATCAACTCGAGCGAGAAAAAAAACTTAAAGAAGTTTTAGATCTCATCAAAAAAGAGTTTGATTATATCGTGCTTGATTGCCCACCCTCTTTAGGTCTTTTAACTATAAATGTTCTCACGGCAACCGACAGTATTGTGATTCCCATTCAGTGTGAATACTACGCTCTGCAAGGGCTCGCCGAATTGTTAAACACGATTCGTCTCGTGCAACGCTCCTTAAATCCCGATTTACAAATCGAAGGTGCTCTTTTGACCATGTACGATTCTAGACTTACCCTTTCTAAGCAAGTGATGGAAGAAGTCAGCAACTGTTTTTCAGAAAAAGTATTCACCAGTATCATTCCTCGAAATGTGAAACTTTCTGAAGCTCCTTCTTTTGGAAAACCGATCATTCTTCACGACATCACTTGTATTGGCGCCCAAAGGTATATGGAACTTGCCAAAGAGATTTTGGAGTAAATATGGCTGCTAAAAAAGGTTTAGGTCGTGGTTTAAATGCCATTTTTCAAGATCATAAGGTTCAAGAAAAAGACCCCTCTGTCATTCCCTCAGAAAGTATTGTTGAAATTTCTCTAAGCGAAATCACCGCAAATCCCTTTCAACCTCGTCGCGAATTTGAACCCGAGGCCCTAAATGAACTTGCACAATCAATAAAAGAGCACGGTTTACTCGAACCTATTTTACTTCGCAAGCACGATAAGGGTTATCAAATTGTAGCTGGTGAGAGAAGATTTAGAGCTCATCAACTCAATGATTTTAAAACCGTTAAAGCCCGCGTTTACGATCAACTTACCGATCGCAAAATGATGGAATGGGCGCTTATCGAAAATACCCAGCGAGAACAACTCTCCCCTATCGAAGAAGCGAAGGCCTACGATCAACTTATCCAAGAATACGGCTATACCCATGAAAAGCTCGCCGAATCTATGGGAAAGTCTCGTTCTTCAATCTCTAACTCATTGAGACTCATGAAGTTGCCAGAAGAAATTCAAGCTTGGTTGCACGGAGGACAACTCACCATGGGTCACGCCCGCGCCCTTTTGAGCTCTCACGTTAAAGACCCCATTGCAGAGGCCCGTAAAATCATAGAGTTAGGGAAAACAGTAAGAGATACTGAGAAATTAAACGACCACTCTAAAAAAAAGAAAAAAGAAAAATCAAAAGATCCGAATTTAAAGCACTTTGAAGATGAACTTCGTTATAAATTAGGCACAGATATTCTCATTCATCGCAGCAGTGCCAAAAAAGGACAAATTTCTATTCAATTTACCGATGATGTGGATTTGACGCGGATTCTTAACACTTTGCTGAACTCTTAAAATGAAAAGAAAAAAAGGATACATTTTACAACTTATTCCGACGGATGGAGGAACCACTCGTAGCGTGGTGATATCGTCCTTTTTTGCTCGCTTTCTAATTACGGTTTTCAGTGTTTGTGTTCTCATTTTCGGGTTTTTAGTTTATCATGCCATTAGCATGAAAGAGCAAATGGAACACGCCAAAAAAATTGCAAATACCAACTTAAGTTTGAGTCAAGAAAATGCTGAATATCGCCAAGCTTTAGATCGTCTGGATTCTGTGCGAAAAATTCAAAAAGTGATTTCTAATCTAACCGAAGCTTTTTTAGACGACAATCCAGATAAGGTCATCCCCGACGAATTCGAAACACTAGACAGTTTAAACAATTCAGATATTGATAATTATGTAAAGAAGATCCAGGCTCGTTTAGAAAAAGTGAAACAAACCACAGACAATAGACCGAGTATCAAACCCGTTATCGGTATCATCTCTCGCAAATTTGGACAAAAAGTTCCTGAAGATGGCACCGAACATCAAGGCATCGACATCGCAACCCTGCTTAATGATCCCATCTATTCACCAGCTCCTGGCATTGTTTCATATGTGGGATTTAAAGAAGATTTAGGAAACACTTTGACCATTGATCACGGCGGTGGAATCACCACTCTTTATGGGCACTTAAATCGAGTGTCTGTTAAAGTCGGAGAAATTGTCAAAAGAGGGCAAACCATCGGTGTTGTTGGGATGACTGGCAATACAACCGGACCCCATCTTCATTACGAAGTTTTAACCAACAACATTCATCAAAATCCAGAAGACTTTTTTTACTGAGGAAATATGAGCAAAAAAGAACAATACTTTACCCAAATCAGTCCCTCCACAAAAATTACCGGTGAGGTTCTTGTTGAAAATGATGTTCGCATTGGCGGCACACTCAAGGGAAAACTTCAAACCTCTGGAGATCTCGTCCTCGAAAGTACCGGTGTGATTGAGGGAGATGTCACTGT
>JBNKYI010000027.1:0-13629 GCA_050300815.1 Fibrobacterales bacterium | reverse complement strand
TGACAACGCTTCCTGCAGGCCAATTTTCTTGCGGGATGTTCGGAGAGTCTCCAATAATTACGGGAATATTGTTGTAGTATTTGACCAAATAAAACTGTACGTTTGACAGGGCATCAATCTCTGCGTTTTCAACATCGACGACAAAAGTGATGAGACTTTTGCTGCCTTGTTTTAACATCGGAGAAGTTCCCACCAATCGGATTCGAGGAGCAGAGGGATCACCGCCCCACACGCACTCATTTAGGGTGCCTTTTGACAAGGCTCCAATATCTGGCTTACTGCCATCGGCATCCTTCAAACCCGTGTCGCTTTTGCCTTGATTCAGAATGATTTTCTGTACATTGAGATCTTCCCAATTTGGGCATAAAAAACGGTCGCTGCTCGGATCCGTTGATTGCCAAGCGATATTTTGGTACCACCAATTCTCACCCACAAGTGTTTTTGCAGGCTGAATCCAAACTTGGTTTGTTGTAAAGTCATAAGGAGTTCCATTTACCGTAACCTGAAAAGTCCCTCCCTTTGTAAAGTTATCGTTCTTAAAAGGGCTGGGATCTGAATTCCACAAATTGAAATAGCTATAGCCCTCGATAGGGGTATCAAAGTTCACATAACCCAAACCTGAAATATCTCCCCCTTGCACACTTTGAACCTGCGGGGCTTGTGAACCGTTAAAAATCTCAGTGACTGAATACTCGTGATTATTCATCTTGCCACCGATCTCAAAATAACCCGCCTCGTTATCGACCCAAAGAGAATTAGGACTCGCCCAAATGTTGTTGAACAGAAGATGTTGTTTGCCCGCTTTCCATTGAGATGCAATGTTGTGATGATTACCAAAAAAGGTGTTGTTATAGATTTGATAAACGGCTAGAGTCACGTCTTTGATTTTTAAAAAGCCACCCACTTCATACTTATCGTCTTCTGTTCCCACTGACATGCTTGCGATTTCACCCGAACGGGCATAATTGTTATACACCAAATTATAGCGGATCGTCGAACCCAAGTCCCACTCTGATTCGCCAAATAACGCCCACGTATTGTCATAGATGCGGTTATACTCAATTAAAGCACGCCCCGCCTGACCATATCCCGATAGAGGAATATTGTCACTTACATCAAGATCTGCTCCGTTAGGGTTCGCGTTTTGCCCCCCCAAATTACGTCCTTTTAAATAGATGGCGTTCCAACAATTTTTAATTTGGTTGTTGACAATCTGAATCTTGCTTGAATTTCTAACGAGAACACAAACGTTCCCTCCAGTCAAAGGGTATCTCCATTCCCAAACGCTATTGTATCCATACATAAAACGCTTATCACCATCGATAATAAGCTCTGAAATCTTAATGTCTGCGGTAAATACAAAGCGAAGAGCCCCATTCAAATCGTATTGGTTGCCCGCCACAAACCATTGATTCATGTTCTGCGCTTCTGCACCAGACTGCGGGTGAGTCGCTTGGGTGTCTCGGTAGCGAATCGTTGCAGGCAGTGCCGGGTCGAGCGAGTGCAACCAAATTCCCGCCTTGGTGCTGTCAAAAGTCACCTGCTCTTCATAAATCTCAGAGTCAGTAATTAAGATTTCATCACACCCCACCGTCGGGGTACAGGCATTAACTGCCGACTGAATACTCGTATAAGTGGTTCCTAAGAAATCCGAACCCGATTGATTGACCCTCAGGGCTGCAGCCTGAATCTGAACCGCTGAAAGCGTCAGTAAAGTAAGGCTGATCCAAAGACGTTTTAACGACATCCCACAACTCCAGATAAAATGTGCGAATACAATTCTCGTAAATTATTTGTCGGTAATATATACTCCCTTACTCAAGATCAAAATCATTTTTTGATCTCGAGCGACAAACTGTCACTCGTTTTGTTCACCTCGCGTTCATCCATACCGCAAAGGCTCTCAACTCTTCATTGATCTTCACTTGAGTTATTCTGAGGGCCTTTTGTTTCTCTCTTCGCTCTCTCCCACAAAATTTCCCACTCAGCTGGCGATAACGATTTTAAATCCGATTTCATCTTTTCCATGGCTACAAAACGGCGGTAAAATTTCTGGTTCGCTTCGTCGACAATCTCTTCTGAAGAAAATCCCAATTGACGGCTGAGCTGAGCGAGTGTAAAGAATAAATCTCCCAGTTCCTCTTTGAGTTCAACCCGCGCCCCCTTTTCTAATTCGACCTCGACTTCGTCGAGTTCCTCTCGAATCTTAAGCAAAACATCTTTAGGCGAGCTCCACTCAAAACCCACTTTTCTGCAACGTTTTCCGATTTTATCCGCCCGATCAAGTGCACTCAAGCTCAAGGGTATCCCATCAAGGAGTGAATTCACCTCTTCGCTTTGATTCGCCTTTTCGCTCTTTTTGATTTCTTCCCACCGTTTTTCTACGCCTAGCGCGTCTTCGACTTCTTCATTTCCAAAAACATGGGGGTGCCGGGTTACCAATTTATGAGATAAGCCGTCTATCACATTGTTCATCGAAAAACAATTGCGCTCTTGAGCCAATTGGGTGTGAAAAACAATCTGAAGGAGAACGTCTCCCAACTCTTCCTCAACGTTGGGCCAATCCCGTTTTTTGATGGCATCCTGTAACTCTGCGGTTTCTTCCCTTAAATAAGGCAATAGGGAATCATGGGTTTGTTCTTTATCCCAAGGGCACCCCTCAGGGCTGCGAAGTTTCGCCATAATTTCTAGCAGATTTTCAAATGTATAGGGTCTTTTCCATGTCGACATCTCTGATCTCCATTTCACCAATCCCTCGCAAACCTAACAATATGCAAACCCTCCAGCCGCTCTACTTGCAGCACTTTTTAAAATATGCGCTAAGGAGCTCCCAATGAACGATTCGCCTCTTTTTCAAAAATGGCTTCAACTTTTTTGCTGGGACACACCCGATGGACGACGTTTCAAAAATCAACTTTTAAAATCTCTGCAAAACAAATCCGTTGACCTCTTCGAAGAATTTGGAAACAACACCCTCGATTTTGAGGTTCCCTCTAAATTGCTCACCGAATTTAATTCTTGTAAAATTGAGGCGCGTCGCGAAGAAACCTTAGCGAAGAAACTCAACTGTTCTCTGTATTTTTTTTGGCAAAAAGAATTCCCCTATCCCTTAAAGCAATCCCCCTATTGCCCCCTCGCCCTCTACATTTTCGGCAACTATTTACCTTCAGATCACAAAGCCATGGCACTCGTCGGAACTCGTACTCCCACACCCTATGGCGATTATTACACTCACCGATTTGCTCACTTGCTCGCCGAAGCCGGGATTACCGTGGTCTCGGGCTTAGCTCAGGGAATTGATCAAAGGGCCCATGAGACCACCTTGCAAGCTGGAGGGCGCACTCTTGCCGTATTGGGGCAAGGCATTCAATCGGCCTTGTATAACTCGCAAATAAAGCGCTGGCTTTTTCAGATCGCAACAAGCGGAGCTGTCATGAGTCAATTTCCGTTAAAAATGAGTGGCACTCATTTCAGCTTTCCTATGCGCAACAAAATCATTTCTGGCCTTTCTCAGGGATTAATACTCACCGAAAGCCGACGACAGGGAGGGGCTATGATCACCTCAAAATACGCGTTACAAGAGGGAAAAGAGATTTTTTCTCTCCTTGGCCCCATTCATTCTCCTTGTTCGGAAGGCCCCAACTACTGGGTCAGCCAAGGTGCACAATGCTTGATTTCAGAATTGGAATTCAAAGAGCAAATGCAGATTTTCTTAGGCCGCCGTTTTCAAAAGCCTTCTCTCGCTCCTGCTCAATCCTCAGTTCACCTTCTCAAAAAACCAATTTCCCTCACTCAAACTCCGCAAATTCCTGAACCGCCCTCTCTTCCTCAAATTCAAAGCATCCCCAAAGAATTGCGAGACATTTACGAAGAGATCCTCAAAAAACCTCAAAGCCTAGACCTTCTTTCTGAAGCTTTAAATTTACCCACACCTCAGCTGCAATCTAAGCTTGTGCGCCTCGAAATGGGGGGGTGGATCAAGTCTCAGCAGGGAGGGATTTACCGCTCCTTCTAGATAAGAACTCTAGAGCACCTCTATTTTAGACTCTCGTTTAAATGTCTGTCTTAGATTCGCTATCTTTGCAAAAGGATGATCAAATCAAACCAAAGAATTTTATTCAAGTTTCTCATTCGCGCTATTCTGATTGGAATCGCGGCATGGGCTCTCTCTAGCCTATTGCTTGGGCGCAACGGTGTATTAAAACAAAGTCGCTTAGAAAATGAAAATGAACTTCTCAAGCAACAAATCGACAGTCTCAAACAGCAAATCGAACAAACCGAAGACAATATTCACAAATTGCAAACAGACACTTTTTACCTCGAAGAAATCGCACGCACGCGCTTTGGCTACACGAAAGAAGGAGAAAGCGTCTATATTATCAAAGAAAAAGAAAACCCTTAACGTTTTTGAGAGGCCCTGTGTCTGAAACCTCCCTTACCTACGAACTCAAAGTTTTATATCCTCCCGAAGAACAGAGAAGCATTCTCTTAGACGCTAATGGAGTGCTGATAGGCCGTGGAGATGAAACCCATCTCACCTTTGATGACGAGTGGATTTCAAGACAACACTGTCGTATATGGATTGAAGGAAATACCATTTGGCTTGAAGATCTTCAATCCACCAATGGCACATTTCTCGATGGTCAATTGATAGATCGACAAAATATTTTACCCGGTTCTAAGGTTCAATTGGGAAAAATTGTTTTGACTGTTGAAGTCAACGCACCAAATCCCCATACACTGCCATTCCCCGAGGTTTTTTCACACTCTCAAGAGCACAGCGAAATTCAAGAGGTCTACACAGAAGATGCGCATTCCGATTTTTCGATTGAAGACAGTGCCGATGCCACCGACCATTCTTCTTTTGATGCCGACGAAGAAAATTTAGCTGAAGTTTTCGAAAACGAAACAGAAGTTCAAGAAGCAGAGCTTTCTATTCTCGAAGAGCTTGCCGAGTCGCTCTCTCTCTGGGCAAACCAACTGGATTCGCCCCAAAATGCCGCACTTTTTAAAATAAAAGTTGTGAATTTGAGTGACTTTGAAACTCAACCCGGCCCCGCTGCAATCCGCTTTTTGCACTTAGAAATTGAGGAATTGCTTCAGTCAGAAAAAATTTCGGACGAATGGATTACGGAATGGGGCAGTGGTGATTTTCTATTTGCCGTTCATTCTATGAGTGTCGAACAGGCCAATCATTTTGCAGAAGATCTACACCAGTTGATTCAAAAACAGATTTTTAGTTATCAAGGCGAAATTTTACAAATTCAACTCTTTATCAGTGCTGTACTGACTCCCTTGGCCGAAATTCACTGGCAGGGCACACTCACTCAACTCGACGAAGATATTGAATTAGCCCGCCAATCAGAAAAATCTTACGTTCTAAAAGTCAACTGACTTCTCATTCGACGACCCGATAGTTTTGGCGAACTTCTTGGCTAAGCCGCGCGTTAAAATGCCACCATTCTGAAGGCAAAACCACCCATCCTGCCCGAGTCATCAGACGCCTCAGACGCCGGCGATTCTCGATTTGCTGAAAGCTCAGAGCCCCTGCAAGCCATAGAGAGTCTTCAAGTGCAGGTTGAGCTAAAGGGCCTAAATAATCGACCGTCGTTCCCATGTCCAAAGATTTTCCCGCACTGTCTAGCAAAGTCAAATCAATCGCCATACCAAAGTTATGCACCGATCCTGGCCAAGCTCGACTCACGTATATCCCCTTTTTAAGATTCACGGCCACACTTCGCATTTGAACTTGGGCGCGGCGGGGCCTTAGCCCGTCAAAGATCAACAATTCGCATCGTGCACATTCTTCTTTCAATAGCTGCAAAGCTCTCTTTAATTTCTTTGCGGCATCTTTGTGCAACCAAACCTTATTATAATCGCGATAAATATTCTCATGTAAAAAGTTTGTATCCGTTGAATAGATCAACTCTTTGCGCACACCTGCTAGTGTGTCAACCCGTTCAAACCCTCTAGAACGCAACACAGAATCAGAGGGAAACATCTGCCCATGGGCCAGAGATACCCAAACAAAAAGGACCCCAACCCTTGGAATCCTTTTTAAATACCTCAGTCTTTTTGTTTTGTTCATCGACAAGGCGTCAGTCTAATGTGAAATTATTTTGAGTTAATTTTTCGCCCTTGTATTCGACAACCGCCCAATAGGCTCCTGCCTTTAACTCTTCTAAAGAGAGATTGCGACTTGTTGAATGAAGGCGAACACTTTTTAACAATTGGCCCCTCACATCAAAAATCTTTAGGTACGCCTCATCTTGCAAAAGTTCTCCCTTTACACTCAACAAGCGATCGTTGATCACAAGATTCAAGTGGGTGCGGCTCGACGCAGAAAATTTAACCGCTGAGGGCAGATTGCTAGGGGCGAGCTTTGAAACAATATAACCCAAGGCTCCCACCATTGGCGCATTTAGATCCACACAAACTTCATTAATATTCCAAGTGGCCACATTGGTATTGTGGGTGGCATCGTTAAACGAGCCGGCAATCATTCCCCCAAGCTGTTTGTTTTTTTCAGGAGCGGGGGTCGCATTTTCATTTTTCGCCGGATCTTCGTTGCCATAATAACCTCGATGGTGAGGGGCTGTAGGGGCATTTACCCCATTGCGAGTAAAGCCCACCACATAAGATTTTTTATTTGAATTTGAACCCAACAAATAATCAATTTGATCGTAGATGTAACCATCATATGCATCCGTTTCAAAGAGCTGAGAATAAAGCGCATATAAGAAAGCCCCTCCTGCAGGAGTTCGAACCGAAAATGAACCGCCACCTCCCGTTTCTTTTGTTGAGGCTCCATCAGAATTCTTTTGCCCATAAAGTGAATTCAAAATATTGATACTTCTCTTATTTTCTGTTACCGGTTCAATTCCCAAGAATTTTTCTCCCATCATCACCGAAAGAGGAAGTGCGTTCGCATAGGCAAAACGAGTATACATGCCGTTAAACTCTAACTTGCCCCAATACCCCAATGCTTCTGTTTTATACGTTTCGTCCCCTGTGGTCAGGTAGAGTTCTAACGCCGCCAAAAAGGGGCCATCTGCCCAGCGTCCTCCCCACCAAGAACCGTCGTAAAATCCCCCCGGAGAAGAGCCTACTCCCGATTTTGTTTTCGCATAACTATACGCGTTAATGGCAGTCTGCAAGTAAGCTGCGCGGCGAACAGGGTCGGGATCAATTCGACCCATCACCGCTAACATGGCGCCAAACATTCCCGGCGAATAAGCATCATTGACATTGGCGATAATATCGCGGGGATCTCCACCCAAATCGTTGCCCAAAGTGCTCATTTTTCCTGCGGTAACCCAACGCATGTGATCTTTACCGCCATCCCCTTTTTGGTGAATAAAGGTCGAGGCATCGGGAATCGCTTTAATCAAAAAATCGGCTTCGTATCTCAACTCTTCAAGCAAATCAGGTAAATTGTTTGGTGTTCCACCCGCCCGGGTATAATTTCCACTCGCCTTATAGTCGGTGTAATCACCGGTGTAATCATCTCGCCAACCCAGAGTAAAATTCGAATAAGCGACGGCTAAAACATAAGCAGCCCACGACTGAGGCTGACTAAAAAAGACGTGATCTCCGCAGTCAAACCACCCCCCAGAAATATCTTTGCCCTTATAGGTATCTCCTGTAAAACTCGTTGGGTAATTGGTTCCGTCTAAAATCCAGTTGGGCCCATCGCCCGAGCGCTGAGCCCCATAAAAACGAGTGGTCATCCAAGCCGCTTCGACATAATCGTCGGTGGTCAAATCCTGTGCCTCTATCGCACCCATGACTCCCAAAACCATCAAAGTACTTAAACTTATCTGTTTCAACATGATGCAATTCCCTTCTATTGTCAACGACTTCAGCCTCTGCCCTAAACTAAGCTTTGCCTATCAGCTTTCAAAATATTATGGCACAGAGCCCTCTATTTGATCAGCCATTTCAGAGATTTCTGTTTTCCATTATGATGGATCTGTATCAAATACAATCCCGAATCAAAGCCTTGTATCACCCCTTCTTTTTGGGATTCCCAACTCTCGCTATGCAAAAGTTTTCCGCTCAAATCCGTCACTCGAATTTGCGCTCCCAGAGAATCAAAATTCAAATGAACCGAATGCTCTCCCCACTCGGCCTGTACCTCTAAGTCAACTGCTGTTTTAAGGTTGGGAGTGGGTTGCATCCTTGAGAGGATGTAACCTAGCGAAGCGACTAAACCCACGTTGTAATCGCTGCACACCTCTGTCATTTTATAATCAAGGATGTTGTCGACATATTCTGAAGGAACTCGAGCTCCCCCAACCAAAGCGCCAAATTGTTGGTGCTCGGGGGGGATCGTCATTGAAACTTTAATCGTGTCATGGGGATTATTGTTGTTGGCGTAAACGCCGCGATGGTGTGGATGTTGAGGAGATGAACTACACCCTTCGCAAAAACCGACCACAAAACTCCTTTTACTCGAATTAGACCCCAACACGTAATCCACTTGATTGTAAATAAACGAATCGTAAGTATTTACCCCTAGCATATTGCTGTAGAGCCCCGCAACATAAGCCTGGCCCACCGGGTAGCGAAGTTCACCCCAATTGTCATTTCCGTTTTCACCTACACCCTCTGCATTGACACTTGCCACATAGGGTTCAACAAAATCGGCGCGCAGTCTGTCTTTGTAGGATTCAAGACCAAATTGAGCAACCGTGTAGATCGCAAAATCCTCTTCATTGTTGTAGTCTAAAGACCAACTCGAACGATCTGAAACGCCATTGGCAAAATCAACCGCTAAGGTTCGGTAACTCTCATCTGCAGTGATGAAATAGAGCTCAGCCGCCGCAATCGCTTTATTGTCAATGACACTGGCATTTGCCTCGTAAAATTCATCATTGCCTTGGGCATCTCCGACTGCAGAGTTGCGATTTTTCGCATAATTCCAAGCGTAAAAAGCATGCAGAGCCAGCTGATCGGCGTATTCGTTTCCATAAAAAGGTCGCAACAATCGAGAACCCGCCGCCAAAGCCGCTGCAGCCATCGCCGGCATGGCTCCATCGTTGGGATTTATAAAAATGGGTCGACTGCCTTCTTTTTCACCGCCAAAGCTCTGCGGTTTTAACGAATGGTTAGGAGCTGTCCACCAGCCATTGTGATCTAGCGTTCCACTCCCCTTTTGGTAAACAAAAAAACCATCGCCGGCAGCTTTAATCGCAAAATCCAATGCGTACTTCACTTCGTCAATAATATCGGGAATTCCATTGGGCGTTCCCTTTCCATAAGAAAAATCGCCATTCGATAAATAACCGGAATAATCACCAGAATACAGATCGTAAAACCCCGTCGGAAAGGCCTCGTATGCCTTAAGCAAGGCGTAAATCGTATAGAATTGGGTTTGCCCAAACATGACGTGATCGCCGCAATCAAACCAGCCTCCAGAGAGATCTATCCCTTCAACGGCATCTTTAGTAAAACTGGTATTGCGCGAGACATCGGCACTCAACCAGTTGGGGCCAATTCCCGAGCGCTGGGCACCGTAAAATCGAGTGGCCATCCAAGCAGCCTTCTTGTATTGCTCTGCGGTAAAATCTTGAGCAAAAGAGACCGTCAAAAGGCCCGAAAACACCATGAGAACAAAAAAACGAGTAAAAGAAAAAACTAGCATTGGGCGCCTACATTTTGCGGGGGAACACCCCCATTTTACACACCCCATTCAATATAGACAAGGCGAATTCTTTGTCAGCAAAATTTGGGAACAGAACAGCAATTATGCTTAATTGCTGTTCTCATAGCACACCAATCTCAACGACGCCTTAAAAGCCGAACCGCCCCTCAACGCCGAATTGCAGAAAAAAGCCCATTCCCGGAGCTAAAAAAGGATCTATTCGCCGATAACCCTCTTCGAAGTTCCCTCGACTCACTGAAGTATATCCCCGCTGCCGGGCGTTGTCTTCGCCTAAAAAGGCCAAAGCCTCTGAGTCAAAAGCCGCAAAAACATTGTCTAGTTCTAAATAAAACTGCACCGACTGCAAAGGAGGCCAGGCCGAAGACAAATTGAGCTGTAGCCTCAAATCGGTGCGGTGAGTCGCTAATTCTTCTTCATTGTGCTCTACCGATAGGCTCTCGTCATTAAGGTTAGCACCATAAGAATAGGTCGGTTCTCCCAGAGCCGTCCGATGAGAAACAATCATCGAAATCAAACTGTCTTGGCGAGGATACCAGCGCCAGCTCAATTGCAGTTCTAGCTTTCTGCTAGAGGGCAGCGCCAAACCCGCAATATCCGAATATTCTCCATACTGACTCAAAAGATTCACAAAAATTCCGTGCTGATAGTGGGGAGCGTACTTGAACTGAGCTCCTCCTCCTCCAATCCAAGCAGGGCTCGAAGACCTTGACATTCTAAACGCTGTTAACACCTCGGGGCGGGGCAAAGAAGCATCGGGATAATAACGACCAAAGCCAAAGAAATTCATTTCTAGTTTTTTATTTTGAAATTCTATACCCAACTGCCCCAAACCACTCGATTGATAGCGGGATTGATACCCGCCTGCACCCGACTTTTCCCAAACCAAATCGCCATTCCAAGCCATTGCCGTATAGGGCCGCCAATCCCCTTGGGGGAGACCAAACTCCAAAGTAGCCAAGGGTTGAGCCTCAGCAGATTCTAAATCTTGGCGGTAACCCGCGCTTAGCTTCACATTTTCGGATTGCTGTAGGGTCAATACCCCAGCGAGTTCTTGCGAGACTTCGTCGCTCTCTTTGAGAGTCGCCGGCATGCGAATCGCTCTTTGATTTTCTTTGTTTCGATATTCAATCCCCAAATCCATCCAACCCTCTTCAAAACTCAAAAGGATAAAATGAGCTCCCAAGTCATATTGCGCAAATTGGCTTTTTTGGTTTTCGAGCAAATTGAGATCTTCGCGATAAATTAAACTCCCCGTTTGCGACGACCACAACGCAGCTGAATCTCTCTGAATATTTTGCCACTCTCCCTTTTGCCAAGTGGCGAAGACTCCCCATCCCTCATTTGCCGTATATTCAACACCGCCGGCCATCTGCTCTTGAATCCCCTTAAAAATTTCAACTCGTTGATTGCCGATTACTGCATAGCTGTGGGCCGTATCGAGACGAATACTGTATTGATCACTGATCTGGTGCCAGAAAATATCGAATTGTCCGCTAGAGTCTTTGATCGTGTTTTGTAAAAAGAAATCGTAACTCGTCAAATCGTATTGGTTGCCAAAATCCGAGGTTTTACAAGGATCAATACAGCTATCTTCTTCTCCCCGCTTGCGAAATTCCGCAAAGTATTTATTGCCCAAATTGCTCATCACATCTCCGTCGAGCAACCGAAAGCCCAAACGCAATCCGTCTCCGACAAAAGGCGTTTCGAGTTGAACTTCGCGCAAGACTGAACCTCCGCGCAACGATCCTTGCAAAGCATCGGCTTTAACCGGACGCAAACTCATCTCTAAGTCACCTCCCCCAGCGGTCATCGGGCGCTCTGCAGTTGCTCCTGGGCGAGCAGTATAATCGCTCACCCATAAGGGACTGATCACACTGGTATTGCCAGGCAAACCGATGTCGAGATGGCGGGTTTTGATCATTGCCAAAGGCCCCAGCTGAGTGCTATTGCTACCGGGAATTCCCCCCAAAAACGAGCGGTCATCGCGAAATTCGCGCGTTGCAGAAACACCGGGTAAAGCGCGCGCTTGATCCGCTGGGTCTAATTGCATTCCCGCAAAGAGTTCTAATTTTTCAGGGCTTAAAAAATGCATCTCTCGAGTCGGGGCACTGACCGAAATCGACGAGGTTGCCGAACCGGTCTCTAATCGCTCGACTTTAGAGGTGAGGTAAACTTCTACGTTGTAAGGATCACTGATTTCATTAAGAAAAAGGGTGTCGATTTCAAAACCCTTGCGGCTAAACACCAACTTTCCCTTCATATGAGGAACCGCCAATTCAAAGCGCCCATCGGGGCGGTTTGAGCTGATTTTTTTGCCCGAGGGCAACAAAATATCCACTTCATTTAAGGGACGGCCCGTACGCTCTTCATAGACTCGACCAAACAAGGCTTCTTGGGCATTGGCCCAAACTCCACAGGCCCAAATTCCCCAACACAATACCTTCACTACTCTCAACTTGATCACTCCTTGCGAAAAAATGGCGTTCAACGCTCTGCCTGAGGCCTGTTAATAATACTAACTAACTACAATTACTACATTTCGCACACTCTTTTCGCAAACGAATTTATGAGGATTCCATGATTGACATTCGCGCCATCCGTGAAAACCCCGAAGCCCTTGCCGCAGGAATTAAGGCCAAAGGCACAGATCCCCGTTTTGATGAACTACTCGACCTCGATCGGCAGCGTCGCGAAGCTCTCTCTGAAGTGGAATCTCTTAAATACCGCCGCAACGAAGTTTCTCGCGAAATCGGCAAGGCGAAAAAAGCAGGGCTTGACGCCGCTGCTGAAGTCGCCGAAATGAAAGGGGTCGGCGATCGAATCAGCGAACTCGACCAACACATCAGAGGTTTAGAAACCCAAATTGACGACCACCTGCTCGGCTTGCCCAATCCCCCTCATTCTTCGGTGCCCGAAGGCACTAGCGCTGATGATAACGTGGCGATTAGAGAGTGGGGCGATCGCACCGAACTCAATCCCAAACTCAAAGATCACAAAACCTTTGGTGAATCTCTGGGACTTTTTGACTTTGCCCGTGGCGCTAAAATTTCTGGCTCGGGCTTTCCGGTTTATACCGGGTTGGGCGCAAAACTTGAACGGGCTTTGCACCACTATTTTTTAACAACTCTCACTGAAAAATTTGGTTTCACCGAGATTTTGCCCCCTCACTTGGTCACTCGAGAAACCATGACCGGCACTGGGCAACTTCCCAAATTTGAAGAACAGCTCTATCACTGCAACGAAGACGATTTGTTTTTAATTCCCACCGCCGAAGTGCCTGTGACGAACCTATTAGCCGGTGAAGTCGTGATGGAATCTCAACTTCCCATCAAGTATTGCGCTTACACGCCCTGCTTTCGTCGAGAAGCGGGCTCTTATGGCAAAGATGTGCGGGGATTCTTACGCCTGCATCAGTTCAACAAAGTCGAAATGGTGCAGTTTGCCCATCCCGAACAATCCTATCAGATTCTCGAAGAGATGGTTCACACAGCAGAAAGTCTTTTACAGGGATTGGGCTTGCCCTACCGCGTGCTGAGCCTCTGCAAAGGCGATTTGGGATTTGGAGCGGCCAAATGTTACGACCTTGAAGTCTGGTCTCCTGTCGAAGAGAAATGGCTCGAAGTCAGCTCCGTCTCAAATTTTGAAGAATTTCAAGCCCGCCGCGCCAATATTAAGGCTAAAATACAGGGGAAAAATACGTTTGTACACACCTTAAATGGTTCTGGTTTGGCCACACCTCGGGTATTGGTTGCTCTTTTAGATCACTACCAGCAAGAGGACGGCTCACTTATCCTTCCTGAGGCCCTGCGGGGATTTATGGGAATTGATAAAATAGAACCGGCCAAGGCTTAAGTTCTCATCTGCCTAACCCCGAGGAAAAATGGCTCATTGGATTTCGCGATCGGTTGAAGAAACACTCTCTTTTGCGCGGGAATTAGCTCAAAGTGCAACACCTGGTGACG